>CALCNZ010000078.1 GCA_937897625.1 uncultured Flavobacteriales bacterium | reverse complement strand
GATACATATACACTTCACTGGCAGCGCTAGCGATGAAGTATCCCGCTTGCGAATAGCTTTCGCTGTAGGCTATGATCCATTTTCCCGATGCCTTGAAATCGAGAATCGCATTGTGAATTTCCAATAACATAGCGGGTGCAGCCTGAATGGCGCCAATATTCAAATAAACGCCTTCAATGCGCTCGTCGCTTTTTGCGAAACGCAACACATGCTCAAAATCGCGAAGCGCAATGCGGTCTTCAGTTCCGTTAAGACTGAACGCGGGAGTGTCTAATCCTCTTTCCGTAAACGAATTTTCCAATTTAATTTTTAAAATGGATTCGTTTTCTAAAGTGATTTTTTCCGAAGAAGACAATGCACCAATGATTGCTGCAATAACAGCAACAGTGAGCAAAGTGCCAAGAATGGAAGCAATTATATTTCCAACAAGAGAAGCCCAAACGGTTTTCCAAAAAGTCATAGTCAATAATTTGAATGAAGAAGATTTTCTTCGTTCAAAGTTACGCAGGGGAGTTGTATTTTCGCTCAATGGAAAAAATGAATCGCGTACTTCTAAGCATTGGCGGAAACGAAGGAGACAGAGAGGCAAATTTGGAGGAAGCTCGCATGTTTATTTCATTCAACATGGGCGATGTTTTAAAAGTTTCTGAAGTCATAGAAACCGAAGCTTGGGGCATGCCCGAAGGAACAGAGCCCTTCTTGAATCAATTGGTGGAAATTGAAACGCCACTCAACATTGAGAAACTGTATACTGAAATTGTTGAGTTGGAAGAATACTACGGAAGAACACGTAAGGAAGGGGTGTACCTCGATCGTGAAATGGATGTCGACGTAATTTCATTCAACAATGAAATTATACGGGAAGGAAAAATTCAAGTTCCACACGCGCGCATGCATTTGCGTGAATTTATTTTGAAGCCACTTGCCGCAACATGGCCCGAATGGATTCATCCGGAAATGAAAATGACTGCTGCGCAATTGCTCGCTGAATTGAACAAGAAGGAAGATTGAATAACTACACCGTCATAGAGGGCATAATTGGCGCGGGTAAAACTACGTTGGCGAATTTGTTGTCGCAACAACACAACGCCCAATTGGTGTTGGAAGAGTTCGCAGACAATGCGTTTTTACCGAAGTTCTACGAAGAGCCGAAACGTTATGCGTTCCCGTTGGAGTTGAGTTTTCTTTCCGAGCGTTTCGCACAATTGAAAAGTGTTTTTCAGTCGCCAGATTTGTTTCAACCGAAAGTCATTGCCGATTATTTTTTGCCGAAATGTCAAGTGTTCGCCAAGAATAATTTAGAGGAAGACGAATACAAATTGTTTTTGCGTTTGTATGAAATCATGGAGAATTCGCTGCCTCAGCCCGACTTGTTGGTTTACCTGTACCTCTCGCCAGAGCAGGCGTTGCTGAACATAAAAAAACGCGGACGCTCTTACGAGCAAAACATTACCGAAGCATATTTAGAAAACATTCAGCAGCAGTATTTGTCGTTTATACAACAACACCCGGAATTAACGGTGCTTATGATTTCTAGCGACAAGTTAGATTTCGTTCAACGAAAAGAAGATTTGTTGTTTTTGAATGAAAACATAGCTAAGAGTTACACTCCCGGCATTCACAGGGTAGAGCCGTAGGTCGTAATCCAATTTGTTATTCTTTGAATTCCTTCTGAGGCAATCTCTTCGGTGGTGGCTAAGCTTACTCGAAACGATCCAATGGCGCCTGGTCCAAACCATTTTTCCAATCCGGGAACCACATGAACATGGGCTTCTTTCGCCAAACGTTCACACAGCATTTCAGTGTCCCAATTTGTCGGATGACGAACCGTTAGAACGAACGTTCCTTGCGGCATTTCGCAATTTAAAAATTCAATTTTGTTCAATGAAGCAACGGCCGCTGTTAGATTTTTCCTGAAGAGAAAAAGGGCTTCTTGTGTGTGCGCCCAACCCATTTCCAAAGCAGCGGTGGCTGCAATCTGAGAGAGCGTGCTTGCACCTTCAAGGGTTCGCGCATAGCCTTGTTTTTCAGCAAGCAATTCAGCTTGCGCTGCAGAAGGGGCTATGATTGCGCCTATGCGCAATCCCGCTAACCCGAATCCTTTCGATAAACCGTAAACAATCCAAGTCTTTGAATTCACTGCTCGAATGGAAGTGAAAGATTCTTCGGTGTGAACGATGTCGCTCCACACTTCATCTGAAATTATTGTAATTCCTTTTGCGTTGGCCCAATTGGAAACAGCTTGCAGTTGTTCTTTTTGAAGGACGAATCCCAAGGGATTGTGCGGATTACAGATGACAAGTGCTTTCGTTTTTGAAGTGACCAGCGAATCCAATTCAGCGAGGTCAATTCCGCTTGACCGCTGCTGATAGCGTTTGATGATTACGTTTTTTCTTCGGGCGCATTCCGCTAATAAAAAGTCAACGGGATCGGCTAAAAGGATTTCATCTCCTACCTTCAACAAGAAAGAATAAACGTCGTCAATAGCTTTGGCAGCGCTGTTGGTGGCAATAACTTCTTCCGAGGTTACACCTGCATTTTTTCTTTGGTTGAAATGGTTTGCGATAGCATTTTTAAAAGCATCCATCCCGGTATGATTTCCATATGGAAAAGATTGAAATTGCAAGTATGCATTTACAGCCTCGCTTACCGCGCCAGAAACTTGAATGTCCCAATCGGCTGCTGTAAGCGGAATGTCTCCAGCTGGAACACTGGCCCAACGCATGTTGTAAGCATATTCAGCGAGAAATTCAGCTGCCGTTTCTTTCATTTATTTCAACAATGAAATTGGAATTTTTGAGGCCACTTCCGTGAAATCGGTGAAGCAGAAATCGTGCATCATTTCAATTCCAGCTTTCACCAAATCATTCGTTTCAGCAAGACGTTCAACGCTGTATTGAAGGGCAAATTCGGAAGGCGATTTGCCTGTTTTTAACAATTGAATGAAAAGAGCCACATCTACAATGGCGCTGTTTGTTCCTTGACTGGTGAAGGGAAGGAAGAGGTGAGCGGCGTCTCCGAATAGAAATACGTTGTCTTTCGCGAGCGCAGTCACATTTTTAAGTGTTCTTCCTTGCCACACGTATGTTGTTTCAATATTCGAATTCAATAATGCTTGAATCATGGGGTTTTCACAATCGCCCACTTTTTCTTTCAGAAATGCTAAAAGTGAATCACGATCTCTTTTCGGAGTGCCGTGATCGATGCTGTTCACTTGAAGATACCAAATGATTTCGCCGTCTTTCAAGGGTAAAATCCCAAGAGACAATCCGTTGTCTGCAATGGCGTATTTGTGCAACTCGTTGTCGAGCATGCTGTACAAGAAATCGCTTTTCACGACTCCCATGACTTCATAGGTTGCGGTTTCTTGGTTGTCGGCTTCTGGATTTAAAAGTTGACGCGTGTGCGAGTGAACGCCGTCTGAGCCTAAAATACCATCGAACAAGTTGACAGGTAGTTGCGTGTGCTCACCAACAATGGATTCCCCGTCGGCACTTAGTCTTACAATGTCTTCAATGAGTGCTGTGCTC
>CALCNZ010000077.1 GCA_937897625.1 uncultured Flavobacteriales bacterium | reverse complement strand
TTCAATGACTTTATCGAACAACTCCGCAGTGGCCTGCGTATCGCCCATGGCGCGGTGTGCGCTGGCGTTGGTAATGTTCAACTCGCGACAAAGGTTATCTAGGCCATAGCGTGTCATGTTCGGAAACGCCTTGCGCGCCAAACGAATGGTGCACAAGCGCTGGGGCGTCCACGAATATCCAATGGCATTGAATTCTTCCTTAATGAAATTGAAATCGAAATTCACGTTGTGCGCAACGAATACCGCGTCTTTCAGCATGTCGTAGATTTCATCGGCCACATCTTCAAACACTGGAGCTCTTGAAAGCATAGCGTCTGTAATTCCAGTCAGTTGAACGACGAAAGGCGGGAGTCTTTTTTCAGGATTGATTAGGGTTTGGTACGCATCAACGACCTTTTTTCCGTCGTGAAGTAGAATAGCAATTTCCGTAATGCTACCTTGCTCAGCCCTTCCGCCGGTCGTTTCAATATCTGTTATAGCGTACAACATCTTTTCTCCGTGGGTTCGAATTTCGGCTTATTTTTGAAGACTATCACCTATTGTTATGAAAAAAAGTTTCTTGTTCATATCTCTCTGCTACTTAAGTCTGCTGTTTTCCAGCGTGTTCGCTCAAGATGGCGACGAGCGTAAAGGATTTCGCTTCGGACTGAACATGGGCATGTACTTCCCCTCGAAGGTTTCTGCGAACTATTACAATGGCAGTGGCTTTTACAGCAACAGCATTGATCCCAATGGCGTGCGCATGTATAGCATTGAAGATCGATTGAACCTCACGCCACAAGAGCGTCAGTACATAACAACCTATTTCAACGCAACGGGTTTTCAATTTCCTTACGACGCTTATCCAACGGCCATGCGCTACAACGGAGGCTTCAATATTGGTCTTCAGACTGCGTATGACTTCAACAATAAGTCATCTTTAATTTTCGATGTTAATGTTTGTAAGGTGAAGTCCTACGATAGATTTACCATGCAAATGATTGGCACTTCTGCGCAGGTGAACGGTCAAAACGACATTCGTATTTTTAATATTGAAGGAAACGAACAGCGCCTGAATTTAGCATTGGGCTATCGAACAGGCTGGGCGTTAAGTGGAAACGGATTGTACTTCATGCAATTTGGTGGAAGCATGTTGGGAACGAAGGTGGTGAACAACATTGCGCATGTAGCAGACAGAAACTATGACCTAATTATTGGTGCTGTGAATCCAGCTCAGATGACAGCCTATCGTCCGCAAACCGGCATCGGCTTCGGATATTATTTCAGCACAGGATTTTTCCTTCCGTTGGGAGAGCATAAAAACGCCGAGCTTTCGCTAGGCTTTTCGAAAGACAAGATTATCCTAAACATGAATGAATTCAAGGGGTGGAACAAATTGCTCACGTTCTGTTTTTCTATTTAAGTTGAAACGAATCGGCATCGTTTAGTGCCGGAAACTTATCGCGAAAGGCTTTCAATTCTTCCAACGAAAGCTCTTGAACTAATTCTCCTCTGAAGTTCACAATGGCAGAATCGCCGCTGTAGGCGTGTCCGTTTCCGTCTTCCCCAATTCGATTCACGCCAATCACATAAGCCACGTTTTCAATGGCGCGTGCCTTCAACAAGGTCTTCCAAACTTCAGCGCGAACGCTTGGCCAATTCGCGACATAAATAAGCAAATCGTATTTCGGAATTCCGTTGAGCATTTCATTTCGAGACCAAATAGGAAAACGCAAATCGTAACAGATGTTCAATAAAATATTCCATCCGCGCCATTCCACCAAGCATTGCTCCTTGCCTGCTTCGTAGTGTTTGTGTTCCCCTGCAAAAGAAAACAAATGACGCTTGTTGTAGGTGGAAACTTCTCCGCTCGGACGAACAAAGAACAAACGATTGAAAGCCTTGCCTTCCTCGCGGACAGAGAGACTGCCAACGATAGCCGCGTTCAATCGCGCCGACTCTTCCTTCAACAAGGTAACGCTCGGAAACTCGCCGTTCACGGGCTCTTCAGACACTTCGGTGTTCATGGTGAAACCCGTAGAGAACATTTCCGGAAGGACAATGAGATCCCACTGATTGGGTTGTTGCTGTTGAAGAAGTGCCTTGAAGTGCGCACGGTTTTCTTCTTGATTTTCCCAATGCAGGAACGTTTCGAGTAAAAGTGACTTTAGTTTCATTTGCATTCGAAGTTATGTGAAATAATAATAAATCAAGTATCTTGGCTTCATGAAAAAATGGATCTTTCTTTCTATTGCAGCAGTGGCTGTAGGATGCGCGGCATCGAAGCAAGTAACAATTACTGAAGCAGATGTGACGTTAGCAAAAACAGAATTCTCTGGAGTAACCCTTGCTGAATTACAAACTGGACAAGTCTTATTCAAAGAGCATTGCCAAAGTTGTCACTCACTTAAAGATCCGGCTTCTGAAGGCATTCGCGGATGGAAGCACCATGTTCCAGAGATGGTAGAAATGGCGAACAAAGACAAAGCCGCAGGCATTGATAAGAGCGAAGAGCAAGCGATTCTTCGTTACTTGATTACGATGGGACCGCTAAAAAAATCGTAGATTTTTTTGAACTTCGTTATTGGAAAACCGATGGTTTTATTCCTACGTTGTAATGGGAAAATCGGTGATTTTATTCCTATTTTATAATTAAAACCTTGTTATTAGAATAACGTAGTTGGAATAACGTAGTTGGAATAAAATCTTCGATTTTCAAATAACGTAGTTCAGAGATAAAAGTCCCTCGCAAACTCCTCATACTCCTTCGTCCGCGTCCCATCTTCATTCATAAGAACAAGAGCCGATTCTTCAAGAGGTTGTTCAATTCGATAGAACTCTAAGATGAATCGAATAGCGGGTTTGTCGGCGCGAGAGAAGATGGTGCATTTTTTCACTAAGAAAAAATTCGACAATTCACTTTCGCGTTTCCATTCGTCGAAGACTTCAACGGGGATAATGACATTCACCCTTCCGGTTAACTTTCGAGCGCGTTCCCAAAAGCGTTTCACCCAGTCGTTCAAGGCATGGCGTGCAGCATTGCGCGCTTCGTCTGGGGCTTGTAAACTGTTTTGAAAAAAAGGAGGATTCGAAACAATGCGATCGAATTTCACTGGAGCCTGAAGCTTGAAAAAATCAATCTCGTCGGCCATGAGCAAAGGTGCAAATTTCGAAGAGCCGAAATTCTGTTGTGCTTCTTCCACCGAAGGTGCGTGAATGTCAATGGCTAAAACACGATTTCCTTTTTGCGCCAACATGAGCGCAACAACGCCACAGCCTGTTCCAACTTCTAAAATCTTTTCTTGTTTTTCTGTTTGAATGAAAGCACCGAGCAACACCGCATCGGTTCCTACTTTCATGGAAGAGTTGCTGTGTTCTACTTTGAATTGCTTAAACTGAAAACTCATGACTTGCGCTCGTGCCAAGCTTCGTAGCCTTTCGTGTCCTGAACCTTTCGGTCGGTGGGAATTTCACGAAG
>CALCNZ010000076.1 GCA_937897625.1 uncultured Flavobacteriales bacterium | reverse complement strand
TTTCCCAAAGCGTGGCCTTCGAGCGAAGCAGATCGTCTATGTTCTCACTAATATCAAAAACAACAGCAATAACCACAAAGACACCAATCATGAACAGAAAGGTTCCAATGAATTTTTTAATGATATAGATGTCGAGCTTTTTTATCACAAACGAACAGATAGTCTTTTCACAGTTTCATCTTTCCACGACGCAAAGGTACCTTCAATAATTTTCTCCCGAGCCTTTTCCACCAAACGTAAATAGAAATTCAGGTTGTGAACGGAGGCTATTTGCAATGCAAGTATTTCGTTTGCTGCAAATAAGTGTCTCACATACGCTTTGGTAAAATAGGAGTCTACGTAACTCTCACCCGATTCATCCAGGGGAGAAAAATCGTTTTCCCATTTTTTATTTTTCATGTTTAGCGTTCCGTTCCAAGTGAACAACATGCCGTTGCGGGCATTGCGCGTTGGCATTACGCAATCGAACATGTCAACACCAAGTCCAATGCATTCTAGAATATTTGCAGGTGTCCCTACACCCATTAAATAGCGAGGCTTATCGGCTGGTAAAATAGAGCACACCAAATCCGTCATTTCATACATCATCTCGTGCGGCTCTCCAACGCTCAATCCTCCAATGGCATTTCCAAATGCACCTTTATTTGCAATGTATTCTGCACTTTCTTTTCGAAGATCGGGGAATACACTTCCTTGCACAATAGGGAAGAGCGCTTGCTCGTGTCCATAAAGTGGTGACGTCTCATCCAATCTTTTAAAACATCTATCCAACCACTGATTGGTAATGTGCAGCGATTCACGCGCGTAAGTTTTGTCGCAAGGATAGGGAGGACACTCATCGAAAGCCATAATGATATCGGCTCCAATACTACGCTGAATATCCATCACATTTTCGGGGGTGAACGTATGCTTCGATCCGTCGATGTGCGATTTGAAAACAACGCCTTCCGGATTGATTTTTCTGTTTTTAGAAAGGCTGTAGACTTGATAACCACCACTGTCTGTAAGAATAGGACGGTCCCAATTCATGAACTTGTGCAGTCCCCCGGCTTGCTCTAAAATTTCAGTGCATGGTCTCAAGTATAGATGGTAAGTATTACCCAAAATAATTTGGGCTTTAACATCTTCTTTTAAATCTTGTTGGGTTACGGCCTTTACAGAACCAATGGTCCCAACGGGCATGAAAATAGGTGTTTGAATTTTTCCATGCGGTGTCTCTAAAACTCCTGCTCTTGCTTTCGATAATGCGTCTTTCGCCTCTATGGAATACTTCATTTCTTCTTCACTTCAACTTTTGGTTTGTCTTCGTAAACGCTGGTTTCAATATGAGATAAATGTTGAAGCCAATTTGAGATGCCATCCAAATCTGAAGATGAAATGGAAATAGCTTGGTTTTTTTCAGCAGAAGTTTCAGCCCATTTGATGTTGTTTTGTTTTGCAGCTCCTTTGAGTCTAACTTCTTGATTTTGGTTGGAGTTTGAGTAAACGAGGTAATTACAATTTTTGGACAACTTAATCTGATCAAGCGATGCGTACTTCGATTGAGCATCTTCGCCAAACATGCGTGATGCAATTAAATCTTGACCATATTCTTTACCTGGGAAATTAATTCTATTCAGGGCGATTCCTGTGAATGGACCTTTTTCCGCAGTGCTTGCATTCAATGCCAAATAGGCACCAAGTCCTTCACCCACCACAAAGTTGTTGTCTTGGATGATTGGATATTCTTTGTTCAAGTATGCGAGGACCAATCCAATGTCTTCTGGAAAAGCACCAACCAAATCGGAATAGGCGAATCCAATTTTTGGACGAAATGAAAAACGCGTGTTCCAAACAAAAACGGCATATCCGTTTTGACAAAGGTGTTGAACAGCTGGATTGAATTGATTCGGGTAGGGAAGGAATATGTTTTTAGGAATGTAAATCACCAACGGATAGCTAGATTTTTCAGATTTTGTTGGGAGATACATACGACCCGACTGAGGGGTAATTTCTCCGGTTTGAATTTCTGCAACTTCACTCGAAATGAAGCTCAAGTTCTTTCCGTCTAATTTATCTGAAGCAACAGGCTTAGCCTTGTTGTTTTGCCAAACGAAATATTTCGGCTTGCATACTTCACTTTGCACGCAGAACAAAGCCGTGTTATTTTTTTCAATGAAATCAATAAGCTGAATGGAAGATCCCTTGAAACTATCGTGCGCAAATGCTAAGATTTTTTGAACAGCTGAGTTTTGAGACTCCTGGTATTCCGCAGCAACAATGCTGTTTGTGGTTAACGCGACATCATTGCCAATTACGAAAATATCTGTGCAGCTTTCCCCCGTTTTGTTGCTGAGTGATTTTATGCCAGTTTTTGAAATTGCACAAGAGTAGGTCGTCACGCTCTGAAAGTTTGTAATGCCATAAAATACATCGCCTGCCGCATTGCAACCCTTTGTCTCAAAATAGTAACCCGAAGAAAATTCAAATAAGCTGTTTCCTAATTTTCCGTTTTCAATGGAGTAGATTTTAGAGCGCATGTTGCTGTGAACTGCAACCCCAACAACTCCTTTCGATTTAGAAAAATACCAACCGAAAACTTCTCCGGTTACGGTAGAAAGGGTGGTTTGCTTTTTCGATGCGAGATCAAATTTCTCTAGGGTAGAACTGCTAGCATTCTGATTACTGAAATAGGCAGTACCTGCAGATGTTCCAATGTACTTGTTGGAAG
>CALCNZ010000075.1 GCA_937897625.1 uncultured Flavobacteriales bacterium | reverse complement strand
TGACTGGAGTTAGACGTGTGCTCTTCCGATCTCAAACCAATGTTGTCCGTACGGTTGTCTCTGCGGAAGGAAGAGGTAACCCGAAGCGATAACAATTCCTTCACCAGTATCTGGCATGTGACAATCTTGACATTCTTTTTGAATGCCTGGGGTGTCGTTGTATGAAGAGTTCAACCATTCGTGATAAGTGGCTTGTTCAATAAAATCATTGCCTGTTGAATTTCCTTGAAGATCTGCAGTATGCGTAGAGAGAGAGTGGCAGCCTGCACACATTTCTGATTGACGAACCTTTGCATGTCCAAGCGGACGATAGCCCACAAAGCTTTGCATAATCGCTTCAAGGATTGGGGTTGTTTGCTGTTCTGAAATGTATGGACCGTAAATGGTGTCTTTGTGATAATACAATTCCCCGCTGAAGTGTTTTCCAACACCAAGAGGACCATCCATTTTTTGTTGGTGACAAGCCCCGCAGTTCACGCCGTCACGAGCGAGCGAGTCTAATGCTAATTCTTCTAGTGTAAAATTTGGATTGTTGTTTTGAAGCAGGTTTGTATAGCGTCCAACAGGAGCGTGGCACGAGGTACATTTATTTACGAGCTCTTGCGCATGGGCTGGATTAACTAAAATTTCGTGATTCACTTTCGCTTTCCAAAAAGGATCTTTGGCTGAATTGGCCATCATGGTTCCGCGCCAATTGGACGCAGGGCTCACGTCTACACCTTCTGAATTTACACTTGCGAAATCAACAGGGTCATCGCCATGGCAACCGCCGCAACGTCCAGATCCCGTGAAGAATCCATTGTCGCCAACGGGCAGGTTAGCTTGCGTTAAAAGTTTAACCATTTCCATGCTGCCGTGATGTCCTTTTTTAGGCTGTTCATCGGACCACGAAATATTGAACAACGAAACAACGGTTAGCAAGGCTAGCAGCGCTGTAATTGATTTATTTTTTGCGCAGAGTGTTGGGATTCTCGACATACTTTAATTTTTCAGTAGGCGAAAGATACATTTCAATCGGCTTAAGCAAAAAAAAAATATTTAAAGAAAATTGGATAATCTTCGATCTTTCAAGAAAATACAATCTCGAAGATAGGAGGCTCGGTGAATTGGTCGTTAATGGCCTTCAATAAATCTGACCTGGATTGAAAAAGTTCAGCACGCAAAGGAGCTGATTCAAAATGCAAATGCAACTGATTTCCTTTTATGGTAATCTGTTTGGTCTTTTTGTAGAGGATAGGCCCGACAGCTTTTTCATAAGCTTCAATAATTTGAAGCTCGTTTAATTTACGTTGAAGGGGCGAGCGTCTAATCCACTCGCCAATGGCGTCTTTCAACGAAAATTCATTTCTTGCACTCATGGCTGTTGGGTTTCTTCAGGAAGAATAATATTGTTTTGAAGGGAAATGGTTTCGTGCGCCATTCCTACTTCCGAAAGCAATCGAGGAGTCTTTTCCAAGTCGGTATCCGAAAGAAAAATTTGCGATTGGGTATTGTCATTCAACCAACGCAACAACGAGCGCAGGCGATTGTCGTCGAGCTTCTCTGAAATATCATCGAGAATAAGCAAAGGCGATTTATTAAGAAGACCTTTGGTGTATTCCAATTGCGCAAGTTTAAGCGCAAGCAAAAATGTTTTTTGTTGTCCCTGCGAGGCGAATTTCTTCAGCATTTTTCCTTGCAACTCAAAGGATATATCGTCTTTGTGAATTCCTTTCGTGGTGCGCTCCGCGTGAATGTCACGCTCCAGACTACCTTCCAACAGAGATAAATAATTTTCCCCGGTCACTTCCGACTCGTAACGTAAAACAGGATGTTCTTCCGCTTGAGCAATTTCATTGTATATGGATTCAAAAACAGGCGCGAAACTTTCGAAGAAACTTTTTCGAGCAAGAAATATCTGGGTTCCGCTGTAGTTGAGTTGCTCGTTGTATATTGAAATAATTTCAGCCAGTTCCGACTTCCCATAGCGGTTGTTTTTCAGAACAGCGTTACGCTGATCTAAAATGTGATTGTACTGAATAAGCAAGCGCAAATATTCCGGCGAAGTTTGCGACAACGTCTGATCGAGCCATCTGCGTCGAACATCGCTGGCTTCTCGAATTAAATCGATATCGTTCGGAGTTACCATAACCAGAGGAAGCACGCCAATGTGCTCCGATAGACGGTCATAGGCCTTTCCGTTTTTACTTACCTGTTTCTTTTTATCTCGAAAGAGGGCGTAGGAAATTTTGAAGGGTTCGTCTAAAATTTCGTATTCCCCATTGGCAGCCCCTTGATCTTTTCCATCTTGAATGGAAAAGCTATCGGTATGGGAAAAATAGCTTTTGCAAAAGCTCAGACTGTAGATGGCATCGAGAATATTCGTCTTACCAATTCCATTTTTTCCCAATAAACAATTTACTCTCGGCCCGAATTGGGCTTCAAATGCGTCGTAGTTCTTAAACTGAAACAGCTGGAGTTTATGGAGGGTAATTCTTGACATACAATTAGAAGTGTCAAAATTATTCGGAATTTAGTATATTCGCACCTCAATTTACGCACATGTCAAAGAAAAATATCGCAGACCAAGAAGTAACTAAGAACGAAGCGCATGCTTCAAATGTAACTTCAAACTTTTTCGAAAAATACAGAAAGCCATTGATGGCAGTGGGTATTGCGTTGGTTGTTGGAGTAGGCGGATACTTCGCTTACGATGCAACTATTGCACAACCTCGCGAACGCGAAGCGGCAAATGCTTTGTGGAAAGCGCAATATTACTTGTCAATAGACAGTGTTGATTGGGCGTTGAATGGTCACGAAGATGCTCCAGGTTTCCAAAGTGTAATTGATAATTACGAAGGAACAGATGCTGCTGAGTTGGCTCACTACGGTGCAGCTATTTGCTACAGAACTAAGGGCGATTTCGGAAATGCTTTGGCACACTTCAAAGAAGTTAACGTTGACGATCAAGCGGTTTCTGTTTATGTTTTGGGTAACATCGGAGACATGAACGTTGAATTGGGTCAATTGGATGAGGCTGTTAAGTATTTCGAAAAGGCTGCTGCTCAATCTAAATCGAACGGAACACGCGATGCATTGGCTGGAGAATATTTAATGAAGGCAGCTCGTGTATACATTGAGCAAGGTAACAAAGACAAAGCGAAAGAGACATTAGAGAAGGCGATGGAAGGTATCGACAATCGTTCTGCAACCTACATAGAGGCAGACAAAATGTTGAACTTCTTGAAAGCACAAGGATAATGGCTACAGTTAATCTTTCTGAAGAAAGAGCAATTGTTCTTCCTGAAATTCAAAATCACCGCGTAGTGATTTTAGTGTCGAGATGGAACGATGAAATAACAGAGAATTTATACAACGGAGCATTGGAAACATTGCTCCGTCTTGGTTTTCAATCGTCTCAGATTGAAAAAGAATATGTCCCCGGAAGTTTCGAACTTCCGCTTGGAGCAAAATGGGCAACGGAGAAGCCCGGTGTTACTGGGGTGATAGCTTTAGGCTGCATTATCCGTGGTGAAACCCCACATTTTGAATATGTTTCTATGGCTACGGCGCAAGGCATTCAAGACATTGGATTGCATTCCGGGAAGCCCGTGGTGTTTGGAGTTCTTACCGATGATCACATTGAGCAAAGCCGCGCAAGAAGCGGTGGAGTCTTAGGAAATAAGGGCGTCGATTGCGCTCAAGCTCTAGTTGAAATGTTGGCGCTTCAAGCCAAATTGAGATCGTGATTTTTTACACAACGATTAAACCAAATGGTTTGAATCGCTTCCAAGAATAAAATTGCCACAATGAAAAGTCGTATACTTCTGTTTTCGTTATTCCTTCTGTCTTTAAAATCCTTTGGGCAATACAATGAAATTTGGATCCCAGGTTTGGAAGATGCTTCAACCTACAATTTGAATGTATACGATACGTTGAAACAACTACGTCCTACGGGGAATCAAACCGTGACCATTGGCGTAAACGGAGATTTTTGGGGACCGACTTTGGTTCTTCACAAAGGACAAGATGTTCACATGAATGTGACCAATCACTTAAACGATAGCACAACTGTTCATTGGCACGGTATGCATTTGCCTGCTGTAATGGACGGTGGACCGCACCAAGTCATTCCTCCGGGAGCAACGTGGCAACCCTATTGGAACGTATCAAACCGCGCCGGAACCTATTGGTATCATCCGCATTTGCACACCATGACCACCGAACAGCTTATGAAAGGAATGGGCGGATTCATTATTGTTCAGGACGACGAAGAGGCCGCTATGAATCTTCCACGGACTTACGGCGCAGACGATTTCCCCATTGCACTTTCAAGCAGAAAATACACCGCGGCCAATCAGATTGTAATAGCGAACGCTGCTTACGGAGATTATATGCTGGTGAACGGCACATCGAGTCCTCAGTTAACGTTGCCGAAGCAGTTGGTTCGACTTCGAATTCTTAATGTTGAGAACGAAAGAGGATACAACTTAGGTTTCAGCGACAATCGCAATTTTTACATCATTGCCAACGACGGCGGTATGTTGAACGCTCCTGTTCAAGTGAATCGCGTGAAGCTTATGGTGGGAGAGCGCATTGAGATTTTGGTCGATCTTTCAGGAGATGCCGTGGGTTCTTCCTTAGATCTGACAGCATATAATTCAGGGTTTGCTTTGGGATTCCCGGGCGGCGAACCAAACACATCGGGTGTGTTCGGAAGCTTATTGAACAATTCAGATTTTGTAGCCCTGCATTTAGTTGTCGCGAATCCAACCGCGAATCCTGTTGTTGGAATTCCTTCTTCCTTGTCGAACGAAGTGTACTGGACAGCGAACGACGCAACCGTAAGCCGCAGCATTGCTGTTACTGGTGGACAAGGCCCGGTGCCGTTTACGTTTGATAATACGGGATTCAACATGACCACCATTAACAAGACAGTGAACTTGGATGCAATTGAAAAATGGACTGTCACAAACAATCAAATTTTTGGTCATGCCTTCCACATTCACGATGTAGAATTCAAAATTGTTGCGCGCAATGGAAGCGCCGCCAATGTTGGAGCACATGAGCAAGGTTGGAAAGATGTCTTCTATTTGCCCGTAAATGAAAGTGTAACCTTTGTGGCGAAGTTCAACGATTATGCAGATGCAGAGCACCCCTTCATGTACCATTGTCATTTCGGATTACACGAAGACGCAGGAATGATGGGACAATTTGTTGTGGTGAACAATGTTGGAACGGAAGAAATTAATGAATCGGAGATCTCGCTTTATCCGAATCCAACGCAAGAACTTCTTCATATTTCGAATGCTAATTTGAACGGACGCATCTACTATGTGACCGTCCTCAATGAAATGGGAAGAACCGTAATGATGCTTCCAAGCCCAGATTTGTCAAGGGGTATAGACGTAAGTCATTTGTCGGCTGGAATTTATTTGGTTCAATTAACCGACAAAGCTTCAAAGAAAATTATTGTGAAGAAGTTCATTAAGGAATAATATTCTTTCCATGAAACGAGTTCTTGCAATCTTCTTGTTCTTGCCTTTTTTGTTGCAGGCGCAAACTGAAGTTTCGGTGCTCGGAAAAGAGATTCTTCCTTTTGAAATGCACTCGGTGAATAAAGGAAATCTGAATTTTAATTCCTTCCCGAATGCCAAGGGATTCGCTGTTATCTTCTTCTGCAATCATTGCCCCATGGCGAAATTGTACGACAAGCGCATGCAAGAATTGGATCAGAAATTTGCTGTGCAAGGGGTTCATGTGCTTGCAATAAATCCGATGGACTCTTTGGTTTACGAAGAAGAGAATTGGAAGGAAATGGTGAAACGAGCAAGCAGAAATAAGTTCGTTGTGCCCTACGTGCAAGATGGTTCGCAAGAAATTGCGAAACAATTTCAAGCACAGCATACGCCGCAAGCCTATGTTGTTTGGAAGGAAGAAGGTCGTTGGTTTGTGCGTTATGAAGGATCATTTGACGACAACGGAGAACATCCCGATTCTGCAACTCCCTTTTTAGCAAATGCCATAAGTGATTTGTTGGAAGGAAAGCCAGTCACTGCGCCTCAAACAGAATCCTTCGGCTGTCGCATTTTCTATCGGAAGAAATAAGAGATTCTGAATTTCTTTTTTCGTAAATTCGTTCAATGCGCAAAATTTTACTCGTTGGATGTTTCGCTATGCTCGTTCAATTCGGATTGGCGCAGGTGGTTCATTTTATCGAAAACAAAGGGCAATGGCCGGCGCAAGTGAAGTTCAGCGCAGCAACAGAAAACGGCAGAACGTTTTTCGAAAACAATGCCTTCACGCATCATTTTTTCGATCTGTCTGAAATAGCAAAAGCTCATGCGGGCAAGGAATTCGAGCCCGTGCTACGCGGACATGTGTTTCGTCAAGTCTTTCGAAACGCCCGTCCGGAGAGAGTTGTAGCCGATGGCTTTCAACAAACACGATACAATTATTTTTTAGGAAACGATCCGCAGAAGTGGGGAAGAGATTGCCGCGAAGCGAAAGGATTTCGATACGAGAACTTTTATTCAGGTATTCATCTGCACGTGTATCAGAATGAATTCTTCATGAAGTACGATTGGGAAGTTCAACGAAACGTTTCTCCTTCACAAATTCAATGGTCGTATGAAGGAACCGACGATGTTCGTGTAGAAGACGGAAGGTTAATTGTTCGAACGGCTTTGGGTGAAATTGTTGAGCAAATTCCAATTGCCTATCAATTGATTCCAATGGAAGGGGAAGCCGCGGGAAACCATCCTCCAATGAAGGTTCGAGTTGAATGTTCATTCGTGAAAAATGGAAACGTCATTTCCTTCCGCTTGGGAAAATTCAATTCGAAATTTCCTTTGATCATTGACCCCGAACTGATCTTCTCTTCTTACAGCGGAAGCTATGACGATAATTTCGGTTATACCGCAACCTACGACAGTCAAGGGAATTTAATTTCAGGAAGTAGTTCGTTTGGACAAGGTTATCCGACCACACTTGGTGCTTATCAGACCACTTGGGGCGGCGGCGACGGACAAGGAACGTTGGCGGGAACGGACATGGCCATTTCGAAATACGATATTTCGGGAACTTTCATGCAATGGAGCACCTTTTTGGGCGGCGCCCACGACGATCTTCCGCACAGTTTAATCTGCAACAGCAACGACGAATTGATTGTCTTGGGAACCACATCAAGTGGAAACTTCCCCACCTCTCCGAATGCATTCGATAACACCTTCAACGGCGGTGGAAATTTTGCGCCATTCGGAGTGGGTGTTCAATACACCAACGGAAGCGATATTGTTGTCGCGAAGTTGAATGTAAATGGAAACACTCTCGTGGCTTCAACATTTGTTGGAGGAACAGGGAACGACGGTGTGAACACCGCGGCTGGATTGAAATTCAATTACGCCGATGAGTTTCGCGGAGAAATTGATTTAGATGCGAACGACAACGTCTACGTAGTGAGTTCAACGTTTTCCACGAATTTCCCAACCGTGAATGCCTACCAGTCGAGCATTGGCGGATTGCAAGACGCGTGTGTGTTTCAATTGTCGAATGATCTTTCACAAATGCATTGGAGCACGTATCTCGGTGGATCCGATGACGACAGTGGTTTCAGTTTAGCTGAAGACAATGCCGGAAATATTTTCGTTTGCGGTGGAACACAGTCTGTGAATTTTCCAATTGCTGGAAACGGCTACGGACAAGTGTTTAACGGAGGAAATAGCGACGGATGGATCGCGAAGCTGAGTCCGGACGGCACAACCTTATTGGCTTCAACATACTTTGGAAGCAATGTTTTTGATCAGCTTTATTTTATTGAAACAGACAACGCGAACGATGTCTTTGTATACGGACAAACGCGCGCAGCGAATTCAACGTTCGTGGTGAATGCAGGATTCAGTCAGCCAAACAGCGGAATGCTCGTTACAAAATTCCCGAACGATCTTTCAACAATAGTTTGGAGCACCGTGTTCGGCACGGGCGATGGTAAACCAAGTCTTTCTCCAACAGCTTTTTTGGTAGATGTATGTGGAAAGATTTACCTCAGCGGATGGGGCGGAGCAGTGAACCAGTATTCCACCACAGAAGCAGGATATACCATAGGTTTGCTCACTACGCCAGATGCATTTCAATCGACTACCGATGGAAGTGATTTTTATTTACTTGTCTTAGAGGCCGACGCGAGCGCTGTGACCTACGCCTCTTTTTTTGGAGGAAACATCAGCGCTGAGCACGTAGACGGCGGCACGAGTCGCTTCGATAGAAAAGGAATAATTTATCAAAGTGTATGCGCCGGATGTGGCGGTAATAGTGACTTTCCCATCTTTCCTTCAAACGCCGTTTCGGCCATTAACAACAACAGTTGCAACAACGGTGTTTTCAAATACGATTTTCAATTGCCGCTGACTGTTGCCAGTTTCAATGCGCCTCCGTTGCTTTGCGAAGGATCAACGATTCAATTGGTAAGCAGCTCATCGTTGGCGGCCTCTGTTCAATGGCATTTCAGCGACGATAACTCTACTGTAACTGGAAACAGTGTCGTGCACACATTCAATTCTCCGGGAACATATTCCGTTACATTAACGGCTCAGAATCCGGTTACGTGCAATGCCGTAGATACCATTTCAAGAACCATTTCTGTTGTTGCACCAATTGTTGAAACCCTTGGCGATGTGACTGTTTGTAACGGAGTGCCCGCACAATTGGGACAAGTGAGTGCCGATCCGAATGCAGTTTATTCATGGACACCGAACGACGGAAATTTGAGCGATGTGAACGGGCCACTTCCAATTTTTTCTGGAAGTTCAAATGCATCGTATCAGTTGTTGGTTCAACACGATGTCTGCACGGACACGCTCACGCAAAACGTCTTTGTTCCTCAATTAAGTTTAACACTTCCAAACGACACTTCGCTTTGTGTTCCTGCGAATGTTGATCTTAACGCTACCATTAGCCCTTCAACGGGAAGCGTGATTTGGAGCGCTTCTTCTGACTTTTCGAATCCATTAAACAGCAATGCGCAAGATCTTTCGATCAACGTTTTTGTAAACGGAATGCAAACGTATTTCGCGCAGTTAACCAGTCAAGGCTGCACTGTTGTGGATAGTGTTTCTGTTTTTATGGTTGGTGATCAAGCCACCATTCAAGGCGATTTTATTGCATGTTATGGCGACACAGTATCGTTGTCGGTATTGAATCCGAATCCGACATTTAACTACCAATGGCAATCGAATGCGCAGTTGTTAAGCGGACAAGGCACATCAGCTATTGAGTTTGTGATTACGTCTGGAACGACAGTGTCTGTCTCGGCTGCAACACCAAGTGGCTGCTTGGCACAAGATACGGTTCAAGTTGCGGTAAGCGCATTGAATGCTTCCACCATTAACGCGAGTGCAAATCCAGCGGTTGTCATTGCTGGAACGAATGTTCAGCTTACTGCCAGTCCAATGAACAGCGCATATTCTTATCAATGGTCTCCATCCCTTGGATTAAATAATCCGAACATATTCAATCCAACGGCATATGTGGAAACAACTTCAACATACCATGTAACTGTATCCGATGGCGATTGCGTTCAGCAAGACAGTGTCACTGTGCGTGTGGTTGATTTTGTATGTGGAAGACCAACCGTGTACGTTCCGAATGCATTCACTCCGAATTTGGACAATGCGAATGAATGGTTGTATGTACGAGGAAATTTTATTTCTGAATTAGATTTCAAACTCTACGATCGTTGGGGAGAGTTGGTTTTTCAAACACAAGATCAGAGCCTTGGTTGGAACGGATATTTTAAAGGGAAGAAAGTAGATCCTGCTGTCTTTGTTTATTACATGCGTGTGGTCTGTGAAGGTGGTGAAATATTTTTTGAAGAAGGAAACATAACTGTTCTTGAATAACAATCGAATGAGAACCAGAATGAGAAACAGAATGAGAATTGGAATGCTTGCATTCTTCTTCGCGTTCTCTGTTTGTTCATTTGCTCAGGATATTCATTTCAGTCAGTTTGATCAAGCCATGCTTTGGCAGAACAGTGCTCAGGTAGGCGCTTTCAACGGACAGTTTCGTTTCGCCGCGAATCAACGCAATCAATGGAGAAGTGTAACCACGCCTTATCAGACATTTGGTTTTTCGGCTGAAGCGAAAGAATTCAATGAGAAGCAATGGTCTTTCGGATTGAATGCTGGAAGCGATGTAGCAGGAGATTCTCGATTTCGAACTTCGCAAGTTCAGCTGCACGCGGCTCATACGCTGTATAAGCCGAATGATAGTTTAGAAGTTAGAGGCGGAGGTTCAGTTGGAATTACTTCACGTGGATTTGATCCGAGTGCGCTGATCTACGATTCCCAATGGAATGGAATGAGTTTCGATCCGACGCTTTCGAGCAATGAAACCTACGCAACAACTGCACGGATTTATCCATCAATTGCCTTGTCTGTTTTCATTCAGAAACAACAAGAAAAATTCCGTTGGAATGCGGGCTATTCCATAAGTAATATTACTCGTCCAAAACAAAGTTTTAAAGACAATAACGCGGTTGTGCTCGATGTTCGACATGCTCTGCAAGCGAGTGCGCGTATGCCTTTGAATGAACAGGTTGAAGTGGAAGCACTTTCGCTTTTTCAGATTCAAGGCAAAATGAAGGAACTTGTTCTGGGGTCACGAGCCTATTACAAATTGCCTTCGGAAAAATGGGAAAATCAACGTTTGTTTGCTGGGGTTCACGGAAGATTTCGAGATGCTGCTTGGTTTGAGTTAGGTGCGGAATACAATGAGTGGCGTGTGGGAATGTCCTATGATATAAATACGTCAACGCTTCGTCCAGCCAGCACTGGAAGAGGAGGTTTGGAATTTTCAATAGTCTATATTGTTCCTCCCAAGTTGAAACACGGCACCTTGAAAAAGTTGTGTGTGCCATATTACTAAAAACAATTGTATTTTTGTAGGTATAGATTTTGCCTATGAATTTTCAACAGTTAGAATACATTGTCGCTCTAGAGAAACACAAAAACTTTGTGGCCGCCGCCGCCGCTTGCTTTGTGAGTCAGCCAACACTAAGCATGATGGTGAAGAAGCTCGAAGAGGAATTGGAAATTGTCATTGTTCGTCGTGGAATTCATCCTTTGGAATTTACTGAAGAAGGGATGTTGTTGCTGAATCAAGCGAAGCGAATTTTAGCTGAACAGGAATTGATGCGCGAGATTTCGAAAGAGTTAACAAAGGGCGTTGAAGGACAGATTCGAATTTCTGTTATTCCTTCATTAGCAACAACAGTTATTCCTTCCTTCATTCAAAACATAGAA
>CALCNZ010000074.1 GCA_937897625.1 uncultured Flavobacteriales bacterium | reverse complement strand
GATCTACACAGGCGAAGACACTCTTTCCCTACACGACGCTCTTCCGATCTTTCTTTCACTACGAATTGGGCTGCACCGGATTGCAACTCTGCTTCAAATTTGAATTGCGGAAGTACGTACAACCTCACATTTGGGGGAACGGGTTCTTTGTCTGAAAGTGCATGCGGAAGCGCAATTGGACGTGAATTTGTATTTAACTACACGCCTACGCTCACAGGAACCTACGCACTGAAATTCAATTCCAATGGCGGAAACGTTTTTGTTTCGTACAAGGAAAACGATGGTGTATGCAGTTACTCCAACGCACTTTGTTTGGAAAATAATAATGGAAATTTCTACTTGTACCTATCCAGTGGAAATTCCTATTCCATATGGATTGACGCCTTGAATGGCAATTCATTTAGCGCCACTGCCACTTGGAATTGCACCAGTATTGGAGAAGATCCGAGCAATGCCATTTTCATTCCTTCTACCTACTTCCCCGTTTGCAATACCGTGAACGGAACCTTGCTGAACAGCTCTCCAACTGCGGCATTCGGAATAAACAACATTAACAAACACGACAAATGGGGGCGCTTCACTGCGTTAACAACGGGCGCGAGTATTTCCGCAAGCAGTTCTGAAAACATTCGTATTGAACTTCGAAATGCGAATTATGAGCTTGTAGAATCAGAAGATTTAACTTCAACTGGAAATGAAATATTAAATACTTCCAATCTTGTCGCTGGTCAGACCTATTATGTTGGAATTGTTTCTGCGAATGCGTTAGTAGGAAACGGCACGTATACGTTGTGTGTTCGACAATTGAAAAGAGGCGCGTGTGGAAGCAACGCTAGTTCAAACTACGGAATGGGTCAGTTTTTCAAGGCTCTGCCCGCAACTGGAGCGTCTTACCGCTTTCAATTGCATGGAACTTCTGGTGCAGGCTTGGGACAAAACGCTGTAAGAAATCAAAGTACTCCTCAGCTTATTTTAAGTTCTGTTTTTCCGAATTTATATTTCAATTCCGATTATGAAATTACCGTTAGTAATATTTACAACTTAACAAATGGCGCTGGACAAACTGAAGTTGTGACATTGCCTTCTTTGGCTGTTTGTGCTATTCACATTACAGATCAACCGCTTGCTTCGCTCCGATATACCGACCGTTGCGTTGTAACTACTAAGCCTCGTGTTTCTTATATTGGAGCAACACCCTTTGTTTTTGGCGCTAGTGCTTGGACGTGGCATTTCCAAAAACTAGATGCCACTGGAGCTCCGGTTGGAAGCGTTATTCAGCACGATGTATTGAATGCTACGAATTACTTGAACCTCGGTAATGTTTCTCTTTTGGAATACGGAACAAGCTATTCCGTGAATTGCTCTCCCGTTTTCTCTTACGGGGTTGGAACATACGGACCAAGCTACACCTTGTGTATTGCTCCGCAAACGGGATTCACTTCTGAAAATAACAATCGAAATTCTTTCGAGCCCATTGATGAATCAACTGGAACATTGCTTTACCCGAACCCGACACAAAACAATTGTTCTATTTCCTCGAATAAAGCCATTGAGCGCATTCGCGTTTATGATTTGGGTGGTAAGATCGGAAGAGCGTCGTGTAGGGAA
>CALCNZ010000073.1 GCA_937897625.1 uncultured Flavobacteriales bacterium | reverse complement strand
GTTCACATGCCAGAATCTGTCCGGAGATACGACCATGTCGGTCAGTGGAAGAACTGATTCTCGGTCGGCCGAGGTCAAGTGCATTTCAGCACGAACAAAAATGCTATCCATGTTTCCTAAATCATTGACGTCGTATTCGAAATTCGCAAAGGTTAGATCGTGCGATCCCGTGGTTGAGTTCCAAGCTTCATCAGCAAGCGTCGCGTAATGCAAGTGGTCCGCTCGGTTCAACATGACATGCGCAGGCTCGAACAAGACCGTCGCTGAAGCGCTACTCGACTCGCCCGAAAAATGCAAAAGAACAGTGTCTGTATTTCCTAGAAAATCCATCACGGTTACTTCTAGCGGAACATTGTTTAAATAGGCTGAATTGTGATGAAGGTATTGATCTACCTGAACATTCAATTCGTAACCAACAAATTGTGAAGTATAACTGAATCCCTTCAACCTAAAATCTGGATAGCCCGGTTGAAACACCCACCCATTGAAGAATTCAGAGAGATCTTCTGTTGTATACGCTTGAAAGAAATCGCGCATCTGCGTTGAATTGAGCGTGTTGAATTGGTATTGCGACATTAAATCGTGAATGGCTTGGAAGAAATTTTCGTCGCCCATAAATCCGCGAAGCGAATGCGCTACATCTGCTCCTTTGTTATACACGGTTTGTCCGTATGTAATGTTTTCGGGAATGGCATTCAGCGGGAAATATCCGCCGTCATTGCGAGGCGCATTCAACAAAACATCTCTATGATTATTTCGAATGGAAGTGTTGTAGGCATCACTTCCGTAGAGCCATTCAGTAAAAATGCGTTCGCTGTACGAAGCCCAGCCTTCGTTAAGCCACATATCGGCTGCTGTCTCGCATGTGATTAAATCGCCCCACCAATGGTGGCTGAGTTCATGCGCATAAAGAGTTTCGTACGTGGTGTTTCCATTAATAGCAAAAAGCGGATAAGCAATATTCGTGGCGTGTTCCATGGCACCGCCTGTAAATGGAACAGCCGTAAATCCAACTTTATCAAAAGCGTAATTCCCATATTTGGTCTCGAAGGCTGCAAGCGCATCGTGTAAATGGACAAAACTGTTCTTCATGTCCAAGGTGTCTGCTGCCTTCGCTGCAAGCCAGATCGGACGGGTGTAACCACCCAACGAAGAGAATTCATCTTCCACATGCGTATAGGTTGAAACTGCAACACTTGCTAAATAGGAGGGAACGGGCTGTAATAAATTCCAAGTCGTTAACAATGAATCCCCACCAACATTTACTTCCGAAGACCGAATGCCGCCGCAATAAGAAGTCCTTCCTCCGTTGGTTAAAGTCTGAATTGTATACGTGCAGCGCTCTCTGAAATTATCGAAGCAAGGAAACCACACGCGCCCGTAGTTATGCGGAAGTGCCGACATACCCACGCCAAGATTATAGGCATAACCGCTGCTGAAAAAAAATCCACCCCAACTGGTGTCATGAATAGGTGTTCCATGGTAATAAATACGTGTAACAAAATTTACCCAGGAAGCCATATTGGGCAAATCAATGAATAAATCAGGACCACTGTGCGTAAACGGAGTGATGTTCGAATTAACGAAAACAGAATCTACCGTTAATCCCTCAATATCGAAATGCAATTGTGGAATATTCACCATCAGAGGCGAAACCACAATGTCGGCGTATCCGCTAATACTATTGCTTGTGAAATTCGTAAAATCCAAGTATACGTAGGTGTCCACAATGTCCACGGTATCGCATCGACTGTTGCTGTTGGAAATATTTTTGGTTGAAAATCGATGATTGCATTTGATTTCAGGACCTGATTGACCAAAGCTTTGAAAGGCAATTGTTGAAGTGAATGCAACTATAAAAAGTATGAGCAAAGAATAAGTCTTCATGACTGCAAGATATTCTAATTTCATGAAACAACCTTTTTCAAATTCCCTGCGTCTTATAAAATGCCCTTTAGAATTGAAACCACTATTTGGCGCCCAACAAACTAAAATGCAAGTATGAAACCAACCCATGATCTTTTTGATCTGGTTCACTCCCTGACCAAGAGTGAAAAGCGTTTTTTCAAGTTACAAAGCTCGTTGCAAGCGGGCGAGAAGAACTATGTTCGTCTCTTTGACTTACTTGAAAAGATGGATCATTACAACGAGGAGTTTGTGAAAGAATCGTTCAAAGGTGAATTATTCTTAAAGCATCTTCCTTCTGAAAAAAATCACTTGTTCAAATTAATCTTGAAATCGCTTCGCTCATACCACGGTGAAAGCAGTGTTCGAAGTCTTTTGAAACAAGCGCTTAAGAATGTTGATATTCTGCATAAAAAAGGACTTTTTGAAGAGTGTAAAAAGGAGCTTAGACGCGCCAAGAAATTAGCCATGTCTTACGAGTTCTTTTATTATCTGTTTGAAATCATCTCATGGCAGAAAAATCTCTTGGAAGAAGATTACGAAAACGGAGAATTTAGTCAGTCTATTGACGAGATAGCCGAAGAAGAGGCGCAAGTATTATCTCTTTTGCAAAACCTTGCGCAATACCAAGTCATTTACGGAAAAGTAAATGCTATTTTCCGAACTGGTGGATTCACACCTTCGAAAATTCATGAAGAAATGCTACATGAAATTCTAGGTTCGAATCTGTTGGAAGATGCATCGATGGCGCAATCCATTCGTTCTAAGTGTATTCGACTATATTCTTTGGGATTCTGTGCCATTGCAGAGAATAACATTGAAAAAGCAGCAGATTATTTCACTGAGGTTATTTCTCTTTTTGAGGAAAACGAATGGCTTCGCGAGGATAAAGCGAAACGTTATTTGCGATCACTCGGTCAATTACTCACATGCAGAGTTTTGCTGAACGATAGGGCAGGAGCGACGGAAATTTATAAAAAGTTAGAATCTCTGGAAGAGATGGAACACTTCCATAATCCCGATCTTATTGCCTTTCGTTTTAGAATCCTGAAACAGATTCAGGTGGAAATGGCGTTAATGTTTGATCAGAAGATTCAAGCAGATGAATTGTTCACTTCCATTCAAGAAACAAAGAATGTTCTAAGCCGCGAGTTCGAAATGATGATGCATTACAGACTTGCACTCTATGAATTCTCCTGCGGGTTTCACCAACGTGCTTTGAAACATGTCAATGAAATTATTAATAACTCGGACAAAGAATTACGCCAGGATATATACGGACATGTTCGCGTGTTAAATATTCTCATTCATCTTTGTTTAGGTAATACCGATTTGGTTGAATATGCATTGAAGTCGACCATTCGTTTTTATAATCAAAGAGAGAGAAACCACGATGCAGATGTTCATTTTTTGAAAGTGCTACGCGCTTTCAATAAACTACTGCCCTCTGAACGTGCCTTATTCATGAAAGAGGATAAACTTATGAAGGAGTTTCCTTCAGTAAAAAACATGGAAGACCGATTCTTAGAATTGGTCATTAAAAAAGGGATGATTTAATCATCCCTTTTTTTTTCTCTATAATTAGGGCGAATAATTATTCGCCCCTACGAATTATTTCGCCATTTCTTTCTGAAGAACTTCTTTAAATTTCAATTCTTCCTCATATGCCATTTCCTCATCAACCAAGATTCTTCCGCTGTGCTCATCTGTAATGATACGCTTACGTAAGCGAACATCCATTTGAACTTGCGCTGGAATTTGAATGAAAGAACCCGCAGATGCATCACGCTCAATTGGAACAACCGCTAGGCCATTTTGTGTTGACTTGCGCATACGGACATAACGCTCCAACAAATGAAGATCAATATGCTTTTTAGCCTCATCGCTACGCTTAGAAAGGAAGTCTTCTTCTTTCTGAGTTTCACTCATTAATTCAGTTAACTCGGTCTCTTTTAGATTCAAATCATTGGTGCGCTCTGCCAATTTTGTTGAAGCGTTTTCAATTTCAGCTTGCTTGGTAGTTTTTAAAGCTTCTGCAGTACGAATGTGCTTAGATTGCAATTCAATCTCCAATTCTTGAAACTCAATCTCTTTGTTCAACGAATCGAACTCACGGTTGTTTTTCACTTTGTTCAATTGGTCTTTGTACTTAACAATCAAAGCCTCTGCTTCTTTAATTGCCGCCTTACATGCAACAATGTTTTCATCAGCACCTTTAAACTCTCCATTTAAGCGAGACAAACGAGCCTCCAATCCAGAAACTTCATCTTTCAAATCATCAACTTCATAAGGCAATTCACCGCGAGTTGCGCGAATCTTATCAATGCGAGAGTCAATTAATTGAAGCGCATAAAGGTGTCTCAATTTAGATTCAACAGAAATTCCTTTTTTGGAATCTTCGCTGTTCGACTTGTTCATTTGATTAATTGAAATCATAGTTTCTGTATCGTTTGTTTGGTTTTTCTCGTGTTTCTCTGGTTTTGCTATCGGAACGAAAATAGCTTGCTTTGGATCCATCTCGGAAGCAACGTGAATAGGGTTAGCCAATTGCTTTTCAACTTGCATAGGCGCTATTCCAATCTTAAAAGTTCTTGGTTTTCCATCAATAGGTCCCTCAGCAATTACTTCCTTACGAACCTTTGCTTCTCGCTTAGGTTTCGCAATCGTTAAAGCCTCAGCAAGAATTGCTTCGTCTTCAGGAGCCAATACAACCGGGATTTCCAATCCATCCTCAGCAATTACCTTTTCAGCTTTCGCTGCTTTTCCTTTTTTCTCAGGCTTGGCTGGAGCTACAACTTTAGCTGGAGTCTTTGTTACTTTTGGTTTTTCCGCTTGAACAGGTGC
>CALCNZ010000072.1 GCA_937897625.1 uncultured Flavobacteriales bacterium | reverse complement strand
CTTCAGTATGTTTTGGGCAAGGCTTACTTTTTCGGGATGGATTTGCATGTTTCTCCAGCTGTCTTAATCCCCCGTCCAGAAACCGAAGAGTTGGTGAGGTGGATACTAGAGACCATAAAACCGAATAATCATTCGGTTGTTAAAGATCAAATCGCACCGAATGATTATTCGGTGTTAGACATCGGAACCGGCTCCGGCGCAATTGCCCTCGCTCTAAAGAAAGCACAATCGAAGTGGAATGTATGCGGAGTAGATGTTTCGAAAGAAGCCTTGCAAGTGGCTTCAAAAAATTCCAAGGAATTTCAGTTGGAAGTGGAGTGGAAGGAAGTGGATATTTTGTCTCAAAATTTCCCCGAAGGAAATTGGAACACCATTGTTTCTAATCCGCCATACATCCCTGTTTCAGAAGGAAGTGAAATGCGTCCATCCGTTGTTGAACACGAACCTCACCTCGCGCTCTTCGTTCCTGAAAATGACCCGCTTTTGTTTTACAGACGCATTCTAGAACTCGCTAACAACCGCAAGAGTATTGAACAAATCTTCTTCGAAATACATGAGAATTACTCCAATGAAACACTCGCACTAGGAGAGTCTATGGGTTGGAAAGGAGAGATTAAGAAGGATCTGCAGGGGAAATCCCGCATGCTACTCTTTACGAAGTAATCTTGCGAAGCACCTTTGGCTCCGCCAAACTTGTGCAACATCTTTGACTTTGTCAATCTTTGGCTCCGCCGATTAGCCTTCCATCCCGCCTTCGTTGGACTTCATGTTCTTGCGCTTGAACAACTGCGAATCCATCTTTCCAAACTTCCATGAAATGTTGAAACGGAACATCTGCCAGTCGCGACGCTTGTAAGTGATTTGATCGAAATAAGGTGAGGTACTGTGCACAATGTTCACACGTGTGCGCATGACGTCTTGGGCGCTGAGAGAGAAAACCAAACTGCGATTTTCTAAAAACTCTTTTCGAATGGAAAGATCCAACCCGTAGGTAGGCTCTATATATCCTTGCACCGTGTTGTTGCTTCCACCGAAGCCGCCACCGCCCATACCCATGCCCATTCCACCACCACCACCACCGCCGCCGCGTTCGCTGCTTCCAACTTCCAACGCGCGCTTGCTGCTGTAATCGAACATGGCTTGAATGGAAATGTTCTTCGGAGCCTTGTAGGTAATGTTGCTTTTTATCCAGTACGAACTGATGTTATTCTTCAAATTCGGATCGAGATTCGTTCCGTCAATAGCGCTGTTGTAAACGTTTATGTTCGTACTGATGTCGATGGCTTTGCTGATCGAATTTTTCGAAACAAATTCAAGACCCAACGCTTGGCTGCTGTTGGCATTCTGATAAGACGTGACAACAATGGTATCGCCCGGATGAAGTGTGCTCGCTTCTCTGTTTTGCTGACGAACCGTAATGTTCGTGGTGTAGCGTCCGTAGGCAGAAACCAAAATGGTGTTTTTCTTATTCGGAATCCATTGCCAAGAGAGTTCGCCCGATTGCGTGAATTCAGGCTTCAATCCTGGATTTCCGCGTTGAATGTTCAGCGAATCGCTGTAATCTGTAAACGGAGAAAGTTGCATGAAACCGGGACGATTGATTTTGCGATTCAATGCAAATTGAACGTCTTGTTTTTCTGTAATAACGCGTGTGATAAACAACGACGGGAAAAGCGCAATCGGATATTTGTAAGCGAAGTTGCTGCCGTTACTCAAGAGCTCCGCTTTGTAATCGCTGCTTTCCGCTCGCAATCCAGCTTTTATTTTCCATGTGGGTAAGTCCAAAGCCGCGGTTCCGTAGGCGGCGTAGACTTGATCGAGATAGTGGTAATTCACTTGTAAGGAAGTGATGTCGGTCCAGATACCGTTTTGAAATTGTCGGTTTTTATATTCCGTGGTGAAGTCTCTCACCGAAGCACGCGTCCCTGCTTCCACGCGAAAACGTTCCGTTACCTTGGATTCAAAGTCTATTTGTGAAGTCACCAAGAACTGAGAAACATCTCCGTGTTGCATTAAGTGCGTAGCATTCGCGTCGTTGTATATGTTGGTGTAGTCACCGTCGAAAACACTTTTAATTCTGTTGTAGTTCAAATCCGCATTCAACTCTGTTCCTTCTTTGGTGAAGAGGTGTTTATACAGCGCACTTCCGCCAATGTTTTGAAAGGCGCGTTTGGTGTTGCTTTCGCGATAGTACGATCCGGTTCCGCCGGCAAGCGTATCGGTTTTCACATTCAACGTATCGAAAGGAGCAAACGAACCTTTCATAATGTTTCCAGAAAAGGTCAATGTATTTCTGTTGTCAATCATCCAATCGAAGCCACCTCTTCCATTCAACATAAAACCATCGTTCCGACTGTATTGATCTTGAAAGAGAGAATAAGCGGGAAAAATATTTTCGCGTTGGGTGGTTCCTATGCTAATGCTTCTGCGCTGGTTGTAGTTGGTGTTCGCAAAGAAGTTTATTTTTCCTTGACGAAAATTAAAATCAAATCCTGAATTCACGCGACCGCGTTTGTCTATTCCACCGCGAATGCTTCCGTTGTAACCGGCGCTACGGTTGTGTTTCATAACAATGTTCACGATGCCACCACCACCGCCGCTGGCGTCGTATTTTGCTGAAGGATTGGTAATCAATTCCACCCGCTGAATAGCATCTGCTGGAATTTGATCAATGGTCAAAGTCGTTGGTCTTCCGTCTATAAAAATTTGAGGTGAAGCGTTGCGCAGCTGCACGTTACCATCGGTATCTACTTGCAAAGAAGGAATGTTACGAAGCACATCTTCTGCGGTTCCACCAGCGGTCATCGGATTTTTATCTACATCGTAAATGCGCTTATCGAATTCCAATCGCGGTCCGCCGCCATCTATGGTTACAGTGCTCAGCTGTCCGGTGAAGGTGAGCTTAATGTTTCCAAGATCTTTTTCAAGCAATCCCATTGGCCCGCCCGAAGGTTTTAAAGTGAAAACAAAAAAGGCTGCGTCTACATTCGCTAAAGAAAATCGCAACGTAAGTTTCTCATTCGCGGGCAAATCTTCAATGCTGAATTCGCCATTTGATTGCGAAAGGGCGCCACCGAGAACAAGCGGATTTTTTTCCTTAACCAACAAGCTGTCTTCTTTGTAAACCCTCAAAATCACGAACTCCAGCGGTTTGTTGGTGCGAGCGTCGAATAGTTTTCCGTACACGCGTCCTTTCGGCGCGGGTCTTCCACCGGGTTGACCTCCTCCGTTTCCTCCGGGCCTCCCGCCTTGCTGAGGTTGTGCGAATGCACCGAACGAAAATGCCAGTGCAAACAAAACAAGCGTGAGAGTTTTGCGAAACGATAGATCTGAGTTGAAAGGAAATGTCATGCGGTTAGAACAGGAATAATTACAAAAAGTTTAATGCGTCAAAGTTAACCATTAGAGAGGGCGAATCACTTAATTTTGCACACTTATGAAACCCATTCCTTTTTCTCCGCCTCGTATCGATGAAAAGACGATCGAAGCAGTAACGGCAGTTCTTCGTTCAGGTTGGATTACAACTGGTCCGCAGACCAAAGCTTTTGAAAATGATATTCAGCAGTATTGCGATTCAGGTCCTGTGTTGTGCTTGAACTCGTGGACCAATGCTGTTGAAATGGTGTTGTATTGGTTCGGAATTGGTCCGGGAGATGAAGTCATTGTCCCCGCATACACCTACGCTGCAACAGCAAACGTAGTTGTGCATTTGGGAGCCACACCTGTAATGGTAGATTGCGCGCCGGATTCAGCGCACATGGATATAGAGAAAGTTGCGGCCGCAATGACAGAAAGAACGAAGGCGATTATGCCGGTAGATGTGGGAGGATTGCCCGTTGATTACGACGCATATATGGAATTAGCGAAGAGCTTTACAAAGCGATTCGAATGGAAACCGACCAGTAAGCCGCAAGAGAAATTCGGTCGTCCACTCGTAGTTTCAGATGCGGCGCATTCATTTGGCTCATGGTACAAAGGAAAGCGAGTTGGAAATCAAACCGACGTTGCAGGATTCTCTTTTCATGCAGTGAAAAATCTAACCACGGCAGAAGGTGGAGCCATTGCATTGAATTTTCAAAATGAAATTATTTCGGAAAAGATCCGTCAAGAGATTTACACCAAGTCGCTTCACGGACAGTCGAAAGATGCCATCTCAAAAATGCAACCGGGTAACTGGAGATATGATATTGTTGAAGCGGGTTACAAATGCAACATGACCGACATTCACGCGGCCATTGGTAGAGTAGAGTTGGAGCGCTTTCAAGAGAGTTTGGATAGAAGGAAAGAGATTTGTGAAATATACAATCGCATTCTTTCAACCAATAAAAAATGCATTCTTCCAACGTTCAAAACGGAGTGGTCAGATTCGAACTACCACTTGTATATGCTTCGCTTAAATAAGTTCACCGAAGATCAGCGCGACGCAGTTATTCGTGAAGTAGCAGAGCAGGGCATTTCCTTGAACGTGCATTTTCAGCCCTTACCATTGTTCACGTTTTACAAAAGTCAGGGTTATGACATTCACGATTTTCCGAATGCATTCAATTTCTACAAAAACGAAATTTCGCTTCCTGTCTATTACGATTTGTCGAACGAAAATGCAGAGCGCGTTGCGAATGCAATTCTGAAGGCGATTAAATAAACGGAATGAAAAGAATCTTCGATGTTCTATTCTCTGCAGTGCTAATTATAGTGCTTCTTCCTTTGGGAATAGTGGTGTCGATTTGGATTGTTCTCGACGATTTTGGTTCTCCTTTTTTCGTGCAACAGCGTGTAGGTTTAAATGGAAGAAATTTCGGTTTGTTGAAGTTCCGATCCATGCGTAAAAATGCTGAGTCAAAAGGACAATTAACGGTTGGAATGAAAGACAACCGCATTACCCGAAGTGGTTATTTTATTCGGAAGTACAAGATCGATGAGTTACCTCAATTGGTAAATGTTTTTCTGGGTGAAATGAGTGTTGTTGGCCCTCGCCCCGAAGTTCCGAAATACGTTTTGTTGTACAACGAAGAACAACAAAACGTTCTTAGCATCAAACCAGGAATCACAGACTTCGCCAGCATCGAATACGTTCGTGAAAACGAACTTCTCAGCCAATCTCCAAATCCCGAAAAAACCTACATCGAGGAAATCATGCCCGCCAAACTCGCACTCAATCTAAAATACGTCCGAGAGCAAAGTTTTCTCACTGATATGAAGATCATTCTTCAAACGGTAAAAGCAATTCTTTAATTATCCCCTCGCGCAGCGTCATCCGCGTTGCGGTCATCACCGAAGGTGTCATCACAACGTGTTGTGTCATCCGCTCTGCGGTCATCACCGAAGGTGTCATCACAACGTGTTGTGTCATCCATAGACTTTAAAATAATTGCAACGCCTTGTTCTGCTTCCTCCATGGTAATCGTCAACGGAGGCGCAATACGGAAACTCCAAGGGCAAGACAAAAACCAAAAGCTAAGTAATCCTTGACGAAGATTTTCTTCCACCACTTGCTGAACCACTTCAGCACTCTCCATGTCAATGGCGAAGAACAATCCTTTTCTTCGAATTTCAATAACGCGTTCGTGTTGACTTAATTTTTCTTCAATGAATTGTCCGATTTGCTCGGCATGTTTCAACAATTCTTCATCGTGAATTTGTTCGAGGAATGCATGCGCGGCGGCGCAAGCAACGGGATGTCCAGCAAAGGTGCTAATGTGTCCGAGAAACGGATTTTGTGAAAGCTCGCGCATGTTCTCTCGCGAGGAAACCAAGCATCCGATGGGCATTCCTCCGCCTAACGCTTTTCCGAGTGTAATGGCGTGTGGAACCACGCCGAAGTGTTCGAAGGCGAACGCCTTTCCGGTGCGCCCCATTCCGCATTGAATTTCATCGAAGACGAGCAGCGCGCCTACTTCTTCGCATTTGTTTTTCAACGCATGCAAATACAACTCATTCGGAATGCGAACACCTGCGTCTCCTTGAATCGTTTCAAGAATAACACCCGCCGTTTTTTCTGTAATGAAATCGAGATCTTCCCAATTGTTCAATCGAATGAAGTTCACACCGGGCATAAGCGGACGGAAATTTCGCTTCTTGACTTCATTCGCGCTAATGGCCATGGAACCCGTTGTACTTCCGTGGTATGATCCCACAAACGAGACAATCTCTTTTCTTCCGGTCACGCGCTTCACCAACTTAATGGCCGCTTCATTTGCTTCCGTTCCGCTATTCACGAAGTAGCAACAGTTCAATTCAGCAGGAAGTAATTTCAACAAGCTCTTTGCGGCATTGTCTTGCGCCTCCTGAATAAATTCACCATACACCATTGTGTGCAAGTGCTTGTCTACCTGTGCATGTATGGCCTCGCGAATACGCGCATTTCCATGTCCGAGATTACTCACCCCAACACCACTCACAAAATCCATAATCCGCGAACCATCTTTCTTGTACACATACAACCCCTCTGCACGCTCCACCTCAATTCCCAATGGAAACGGTGTCGTCTGCGCTAACCCCTTCTCAAAAAAAATATTCGATTCACTCATGAAATTTTATTTTGGGCGAAAGATATTTCGCCCCTAATTAACACTTAATACGGGCGAAATATTTTTCGCCCATCCCGAAATTATTCAATCACAATCTCATCAACAAAAATCCACGGCTTCCCGCCAACGCCCAAATGCCATTCAGGAATTTTATCGAAGGCTGGAAGTGCCACGCACTTCACATACTTCACCGCGCTAACATCGCCTTTGTATTTATCGTTGAATGCAGCAGTGTACTCATGCATCTGCGGACCTTCCACGCGTTGCTGCGCAGTGAAGTCTTCCGAATAAACTTCGTCATAACTTTTTCCATCTTTACTCACAAAGAATTTTACGTTAGATGGAAACCAAATCCATGGACGAATATCTTGATAAGCAGAAAGCGAAATCTTTTTAATGTTGGTCGGATTCTTCAATTCAATCACACATTCCATTTTGCCGTTGTATCCTTGCCATACACCTGTTCTGAAATCAAGCTTTCCGCGAATACCATCTATCAAGGCATCTCTGCCTCCAGCGGTGTATTGAGCGTCGTAATTGCCCACTTCCTTCATCACCAAATTTCCTGAACGCTTGTAGAACGTAGCTTCAATCCAAGGGCTATCGATTTCTCTTTCGTTGCCAGCAATACCCTTAACTTTAATGGTACATGTTTTAGTTATTTTGAAGGGAGCCGTATACGTGAATTCTTTCGCTTTCGAAACGCCCTCTTCAGTGATTAAAACTTTTATTGTTGCTGTTTTATTCAAACATGAAATAGATATCATTTGATCGCCAACGAATGCTCTGTTCGGTGCGGAAATAATTGGCGCAGGAACTATATTTTTCTCTTTGAAAAGTCCAAGCGGAAATGGTGAGGGTTTTCCTTGAACTTGTACATTGAATACTGACATGGTGGGGTCGTAGTCTTGCCACCAACCCGTGTAGTCTCCGGGACAAATGGGATAGGTGTTCCAGGCACTTACAACGTACCATGCCGACATTTGTCCGCAGTCTTCGTTTCCGCAAAGTCCATCTGGAGTAGGAGAGTAGAGGGTCTTCATAATGCTGTCGCGATACATGTGAAGTTTGTCTCGATTCACATAAGCATACAAGTAAGCCATGTGATGACTCGGTTCGTTACCTTGAGCATACTGACCAATCAACCCTGTGATATCGGCTTGCTCTCTTCCAGTTGTTTGGGTTGGTGCATTGAAAAGTTTGTCCAACTCCGCTTCGAATGCCTTCTTTCCGCCCATCAATTCCATCAACTCAGGAATTTCATGTGGCACAAAGAATCGATATTGCCATGCGTTTGCTTCAGTGTAATGAAAGTTCACTTGATACGGATCGAACGGTGTCGCGAATCCGCCATTCACACGCGCACGCATGAATTTCGTTTCCGGATCAAAAACATTTTTCCAATTCTGAGAACGAATGGCATATTGTTGTGCAACCGCCTTGTCTCCTATCATTTCAGCATAACGCGAAATACAAAAATCATCGTAAGCGAATTCCAACGTCTTACTTACGCTTTCACTGAACTCATCGCCGGGAACATAGCCCCATTTAACGTAAGCTTTCTTTTCATCTTGCGGACCGTTGCTGGTG
>CALCNZ010000071.1 GCA_937897625.1 uncultured Flavobacteriales bacterium | reverse complement strand
ATCCATTCCACTCAGTCGGATAAGCCGTCCAAGAAGTGAACGATTGAGTATAATTCGCAGTCGACATGTTATAATATGTCTGAGCCGACATCGAAGCAGCCAATGCCAAGAAAAACATGGAAAGGAAAAGTCCTTTAAACAATTGAACAAAAGGTAATCTTTGTTTCATAATTGAAAGTTTTGGTTGAAGTTATTCGATGCAAAATTAGGCTCACTTCAAACCTTGAATGTGAAATTAGCGTTAACAAATTAACAGATGACACTTCGTGATGACCCGAAGGGATGACCACTGCGTGGATGACCCTGCGGGATGACCACTGCGTGGATGACCCTGCGGGATGACCACTGCGTGGATTACCCGATGGGATGACCACTACGTGGATGACACCTTCGGTGATGACGCTACGCGATGACGGCAAGCGAGAGGATGTAATCGTTCATGAAATAACCGCCACCGACGTCGAAGTCCTTTTCTTCTTTGATTTGAAATCCGTTGCCCAAATAGAAATCCAGAAACTTGTTGTTGCGATTTACAGTGAGCTCGATGTTCGGTTTCTTGGAATCACTGGCAAAGTCTATGGCCACTTGCAGCATTTTTTTTCCGAAGCCCTCGCCTTGCATCTCTGGACGTAAATATAATTTGTGAAGAAAAACGCAATTTTCCTTTTCCTCAAACACGACAAAACCTTGAGGAATGCCTTCCACTTCCAACAACACAAACTTCACTCCTTCCAACCACTGCTGCTTCAATTGATCTAAATCATACATTAGGGAAAGCATGTAACTGATTTGCTCTTGAGAAATCATGTAATCGTAAACACGCGGCCAAATGTCATAAGCCAAAGCCCTCACCACTTTCAATTCTTCTCTTTCCAACAGACGCAATTCAAACGTAGCTTCATTCATATTCCAAAAATAACAGGAAATACCCACAACTTCATTTTTGAATGGTTACCTTTCGGAAGAATATTATGGTAAAGAAAAAAAACAAATTCGGAAATTTTAAGCGCGACTTAAGAAAGGAAGTCATTGACCTCTTTGAACGCGCTCCGGAAACCGCTGTGAATCACAAACAAGTGAGCGCAGCCCTCGGAATTGCAGACGCTGGCGTTCGCACACTCATCTACGAAATACTTCAAGAGGAAGCGCAAAGCGGAACTCTTCAAGAAGTAGAACGCGGAAAATTTATATTGAAAGACGCTCCAAAAAATTTGGTTCAAGGAACGATTGAAATCAATCGCTACGGCAAAGGTTACGTAACCGTTCCAGGAATTGAAGACGATGTAGAAATTGAAAAAGGCAGAACAGGCTTTGCATTGAACGGAGACTTAGTTGAACTTCAGTTGATCCCCCGCAAGCGCAGACCTTCAGGCAAAATCGTTCGCGTTGTGGAGCGAAGAAAAAAATTATACGTTGGAACCATTGAACGATATAAAGAACATGCGTTCTTCCTTCCTTCCGACAAAAAAATACATGTCGACTTTTTCATTCCGAAAGATGAATTGCACGGCGCAATTCAAAACGACAAAGTAGCCATTGAGCTTATCTCATGGGACAATCCAGAGCACAAGCCCATTGGTAAAGTGGTGCAAGTTCTTGGACAACCGGGATCACACTTGGTAGAAATGAATGCCATTATTTTGGAATTCGATTTACCCACTGAATTTCCAGAAGCTGTTCACTTGGAAGCGGAAGCCATTCCTTCTGAAATTACAAAAGAAGAAATTGCCAAGCGTCGCGATATGCGCGGCATTCCAACCTTCACCATTGATCCGTTCGACGCGAAAGATTTCGACGATGCGCTTTCTTATCACAAATTGGAAAACGGAAATTTAGAAGTGGGCGTGCACATCGCAGACGTGAGTCATTACGTTCAACCGAACTCACTCATCGACAAAGAAGCTACGCTTCGCGCAACCAGCGTGTATTTGGTGGATCGCACCATTCCTATGCTTCCGGAAAAACTTTCGAACTTCCTTTGCTCGCTTCGTCCGAACGAAGACAAATTGTGTTTCAGTGCTGTCTTTGAAATGAATGAAAACGGAGATGTCCTGAGTCGTTGGTTCGGGCGCACTGTTATTCATTCCGATAGAAGATTCACCTACGAAGAAGCGCAAGAACGCATTGAAGGAAAAGGAGGCGATTTCGCAGATGAAATCATACACCTCGATCAACTCGCTAAAAAACTTCGAGCGAAACGCTACGCTGCAGGAAGTATCGATTTCAATTCCGAAGAAGTGAAGTTTCAACTCGATGAAAAAGGAAAGCCCGTTGGCGTTTTCATTAAGAAAATGAAAGACTCCAATCAATTGATTGAAGACTTCATGTTGCTTGCCAATCGCGAGGTGGCTTACTTCATAGGTCATCCGAAAAACGGAATGGTATTGCCATTTGTTTATCGTGTGCACGACGAGCCAAGCCCTGAAAAAATAGCATCGTTGAAAACGTTTTTGAAACACCTCGGATACAAACTTCCGAAAGTGAGCAGAGCCGAAGAGCAAAACGAAATCAAGTCGATTATTGAACTGGTCGACGGTCAACCGGAAGAATCTTCCGTTCGCACCATGGCTGTTCGCAGCATGGCCAAAGCAGAATACAGCACGCACAACATTGGTCACTTCGGACTGGCATTCGATTACTACACACACTTCACTTCTCCTATTCGAAGATTCCCAGATGTGATGGTGCATCGCTTGTTGCAGCATTATCTCGATCATGGAAATCCGGTGAATGAAAACGAATACGAACTCCATTGCCAACATTCTTCAGCCATGGAGAAACGCGCTGCTGAAGCGGAACGCGCAAGCATCAAATACAAGCAAGTGGAATACATGCTTGAACGCAAAGGTCAAATTTTCGAAGCCACTATTTCTGGTTTGGCGAATTGGGGCATGTATGCGGAAGTGAACGAAACACGCTGCGAAGGGCTTATTCCGTTGGATACCATGACAGGCGACAACTATGCGTTCTCTGCGGAAGAATATGTGGTTCGTGGATTGAAGCGCAAACATGAATTCAGATTGGGCGACCAAATAAAAATTCTTGTGGTAGATGGAAACATTGATCAACGAACACTCGATTATATTTTGGTAGACAAATGAGTCACAGCCTTTTTCAATTAGAAGATTTGGAGTTCCCGCTTCAAGAACTTCAATGGATTGATGTTCGAAGTGAAGGAGAGTTTGAAGCAGGTCATATTCCTGGTGCAGTGAATATTCCCATACTGAACAACGAACACCGAATTCTCGTAGGCACTTCGTATAAACAAGAAGGAAAAGATTCTGCGGTTGAATTGGGTTACAAATTGGTTTCACCACTTTTTGAATCACTTGTTCAACAAGCCAAGCATTTCGTAAAGGAAAACAAAGTGGTGGTGTATTGCGCGCGTGGCGGAATGCGTAGTCAAATTTTCAGCGACTTACTTTCGAAGGAAGGCATTGAAGTGCTTCGTTTGAAAGACGGATACAAACGCTACCGCAATTGGTGTCTTGAAAAATTTATTCGTGAACACAATTCCGTAGTTCTCTCTGGAAAAACAGGTTCGCAAAAAACCGAACGTTTATTCGGTTTGAAGGAAATGGGCGAATCTGTTGTTGATTTGGAAGGGTTGGCACATCACAAAGGTTCGGCCTTTGGATCGCTTGGATTACCTGAACAACCTTCACAAGAACAATTCGAAAACAATCTTGCGCACGCCCTTCATTTCGAATTCAAAAAGAACTTACCCATTTGGTACGAAAACGAAAGCAGATTCATCGGAAAGATTCGAGTGCCAGATTCCATCTTCACTCGAATAGTGCGTTCACCACGCATTGAAATAGAGCCGTCTTTCGAAATGCGTTTTGATTTTCTAATGGAAAATTACGGTTGTTTCTCGAAGGAAGAATTGGTTGAAAAAACAAAGCTGCTCACTAAACGAATGGGATTGGAAGCCAATAATAAAGCCATTGAAGCCATTGAAAACGGGGACAAAACGGAATGGTTGAATTTGCTTATGCACTATTACGACAAAGCCTATGACCTGGGCCGTGAGAAGCTCGCCTTTCAACCTAAATTTATAAATGTAGTCTTGAACGAATCATCGGGACTCGAAGAAATTATTGCAGCCAAAGAAAAACTTCTTTCATGAATTATTCCTTAACCCAGTTCAGCAAAGCTTCCGGATGTGGATGCAAGATTGCACCCGCTGAACTTTCAAAAATACTTGCCCATTGCGGCGGGGCGCAGGTAGATTTAAATCTGCTTATTGGAAACAGTAACAACGACGATGCGGCTGCCTATGCCTTGAATGAAACGGAAGCACTGCTTTCAACCACCGACTTCTTCATGCCCATGGTAGACGACGCCTACACCTTCGGATGTATTGCGGCTGCGAATGCGCTTTCAGATATTTATGCCATGGGCGGAAAGCCAATCATGGCCCTCGCTATTTTAGGATGGCCGTTGGAAAAACTTCCAGCAGAAATTGCAGGAGAAGTCATGCGTGGAGCAAAAGAAACATGCGCCACTGTTGGGATTCAGATTGCCGGCGGACACAGTGTTGAAAGCCCTGAGCCATTCTTTGGATTGTCGGTAAACGGTCTTGCTCAAATTAAAAATTTGAAACAAAATAACGGAGCTCAAGTTGCAGATTTGATTGCTATTACGAAACCACTTGGTCTAGGAATCGCTTCCACCGCGGGAAAACGCGGGTTGTTGTCTGAAGAGGAAAAAGCAGAATTCATTCAGCACATGAAACACGTGAATTCGATAGGCGCTGAATTCGCGAAGATTGAAGGGGTTCATGCGATGACAGACATTACGGGATTCGGAATAGCCGGACATTTGATAGAACTGTGTGAAGCGAGTGCTTGCAGTGCAGCGCTGAACTATTCGAACATTCCAATTTTAGAATCGGCGAAGAGAGCTGCAGCACAATTCATTTTTCCAGATATCACCACAAAGAATTTTCAAAACATTCAACCTAAAATTAGTCCGTTGAATGGCGAGCAATTGTTGGTGCTTTGCGACCCGCAAACCTCGGGCGGATTGCTTGTGACCTTTCATGAAAATTCATTGGAGGAAATGGAATCACTTTGTGCACTTCAAAACGAAACTCTTACCGTTGTTGGAAGACTTCAAGAAGTAAAAGAAATTTGTGTTGAAGTCGTGTGAACATCCTCACATAAATGATTGTTCCTTTGATGTAACTTTGCAAAAAAATAAATTATGTACCCACCAGAATTAGTAGCACCTATGCGTGCTGAATTAACAAATATCGGTTTTGAAGAAGCAACATCTGCTGATCTTGTAACGAACGCCATTAACACCGAAGGAACTGTTCTTATGGTTTTGAATTCAGTGTGTGGTTGCGCAGCAGGTAGCATGCGTCCAGGCGTGAAGAAAGCCATTCAAACCGAAGGAAAAAAACCAACGAAATTGGTTTCTTCTTTCGCAGGAGTAGACTCTGAAGCGGTTAACATGGCTAGAAAATTCATGTTACCTTACCCTCCGTCTTCTCCATGTATCGCTCTTTTCAAAGACGGAAAATTGCAACACATGATCGAGCGTCACCACATTGAAGGCCGCACGGCAGATATGATTGCTGCTCACTTGAACGGGATGTTCGAAGAGTTTTGTTAAGATTATTTTTATTGAAGAAAGCCTCACTTCGGTGAGGCTTTTTTTATGCGAATATTTCTGAAAATAGCTCCTCTACTTTTCCCACTTTAATAATTTGAATATCGGCACTTGATTGAATTTTGTTGAAGGAAGAAACATAGATCTTCTCGAAGCCCAATTTCGCTGCTTCTTGAATGCGTTGATCTAAACGAGAGACCGGACGAATTTCACCACTCAGTCCTACTTCCCCACAGAAACAAGCCTTTCGCGTAATGGCAATGTCTTCGTTGCTGGAAAGAATGGCAGAGATTACCGCAAGATCCAACGCTGGATCTTCGATCTTAATTCCACCAGCGATATTCAAAAAAACGTCTTTCATTCCTAAACGGAAACCGCAACGTTTTTCCAAAACAGCAAGTAACATGTTCAATCTTCTTAAATCGAATCCAGTGGTGCTGCGTTGTGGCGTTCCATAAACCGCTGTGCTCACAAGTGCTTGGATCTCCATCATCATGGGACGTGCACCTTCCATGGCCGCCGCAATGGCCGAGCCGCTCAAGTGTTCAGTGCTTGAATCGATAAGAATATCGCTTGGATTTTCGACCGCTTTCAGTCCAGAACCTAGCATTTCATAAATACCCAATTCATGGGTTGAACCGAAGCGGTTCTTGTGGCTTCGAAGAATGCGATAAATGTGATGACGATCGCCTTCGAACTGAAGAACCGTATCTACCATATGCTCTAAAACCTTTGGTCCAGCAAGGCTTCCTTCCTTCGTAATGTGTCCGATTAAGAAAATGGGCGTGTGCGTTTCCTTCGCGTACTTCATGAGTTGCAACGTGCATTCGCGCACTTGAGAAACGCTGCCTGGCGCGCTTTCCACGCTATCGCTTTGCAGCGTTTGAATGGAATCGATAACGACAAGATTCGGCTTGACTTCATTCAAATGATGAAGGATTTGATCTACCGAAGTTTCCATAAGCACCATGCAGCGTGGGTTATCGAAGCCCAAGCGCTGCGCGCGCATCTGAATTTGTTCTTCGCTTTCTTCACCAGATACATACAAAACGGTGAAGTTTAATTGTTGAAGGGCCATTTGCAAAAGCAAGGTAGACTTTCCAATTCCCGGTTCACCGCCAAAAAGAATCAGTGATCCTGGAACAATTCCTCCTCCTAAAACCCGATTCAATTCACCATCGATCAACGGAAAGCGTTTGCGTTCTTCTATTTCAATGTCAGAAATAGATTTGGGTTGTGCGTTGGGTTTAATGCGGATTTTCGAAGTGTTCGATTCGCGGTTCACGACCTCTTCCACGAATGAATTCCATTCGTTGCATGAAGGACATTTGCCTAGCCATTTGGGACTTTGTGCACCACAACTTTGACAGAAAAAGGAAGTTTTAGTCTTTGCCATTCCCCAAAAATGCGAAGAAGAATTGACAACAAGGGCCGATGTTTATAAGTCTCTTATTCGGCGAAGATGCGAACAGAACCCGACTGAGACTTCAAGTTGCCTTGCTTGTCTTTGTATTCGAGCAACCAATAGTAATAACCTGGTTGACATAATTCAGCATTTGAATTTTTTCCATCCCAAGTCGATTGTCCACCTATTTGATAAACCAATCTATTATTGGCATCTGTAATTTTTAAATCTACCGCCTCACTTACATTACGGGCATTGTACAAAACATCGAATACATCGTTTTTGCCGTCGAATCCTGGCGCAAAAGCCGTTACTGGAGAAAGCTTCGCAGGACGATAGACTTCGATTGTTTTTTCTTGAACTAATTTTTCGTTTCCGCGAATGACCAAATAACTCACTGTGTAGATTCCCTCTTCGGGAAATTCGTGCGCAATGGATTGTCCTTGTCCGTCGAAGCCATCTCCGAAATTCCAAACGTATTCGTCGGCGTTTTCGGCAGCTCCAAAGAAGAAATATCTCAAATTTTCAGCGTTGGAAAGGACCGCTGTAAAAGAATTGGTTAGTGGCTCGTCTTGAACTGCATCGGGCGTTCCAACTTGAGTTGAAGGCGCATTCGTATTAACCATTATTTCAACAATGTCGTTGCTTACCGAGTTCAAATCTTGAAATAAGCTATCATTGTAACCTTCTGGCACTTGCCATATATAGCCGGAATAAATAGGCTCGGGGTCACCTGCGGTTACAACTTCTTGAATGGTTCTTGCTTCAATAGGTTCAATCGCTTGATTGGCATTCGAAGATGAGTCTGTTTGAAGCTCTTCGATCTTCTGATCAGTTGTCTGAGCAATTGGTTGAAGAGATTTAGGCGAATTGAAATAAATAACGGCTGAAGTTGCCACGGCAACTGTACCGATAGCCGCAGTGGTCATCCAAGGCTTCCAAAATGAAGAAGAAGGTTGAGGAATATTTTGTGAAATGTTATTCCATAAATGGTCGGCTGAAACCTCATGAGATTCCAGTTTTTCACGAATGATATTGTTCCACTTATTGCTCATTGATAGATCGGAAGAGCGTCGTGTAGGGAAAGAG
>CALCNZ010000070.1 GCA_937897625.1 uncultured Flavobacteriales bacterium | reverse complement strand
GTTACAGTCAACAGTTTTCAAGACTGCCGCAATCGACCACTCTGCCAACTCTCCGCGGCAAAGATAATATCTTTTTCCAATCACAAAAGAGTTTTCTTAAATTCGTTGCAATGAATTTCGCATCTGTCTCAAAATCAATACTACTTTGTTGCATTTTTTTCGCAACCGCGTTGGTATCTCGCGCTCAACACTATGTAATTCTTCAAAATGGAGATTCCATTTCAGGAATTCGATTGAGCTATGATGCGCCCATTGCTCAGAATGCCTACTTCACCCTGGATCAGAATCGTTGGAAAGCCAACGAGATTGCTCGATTCAGCAACAACAACGGAACATTCGCGAACCTGTCACACATTCACGGAACAGATACCGAACGCTATGCCATTCGAATTAAAAAAGGAAGAGTAGCCAATGCCTACGAAGAGATTCCATTCGGGGTGTATTGCGACGATACCCTTCGCGTTTATCCGGGAATGAAAAAAATAAACAAGCTTCTCGCTTCTGGAAAGCAACTCGATTATTACAACATGGGCAGCGGACCTGTTTACGCAGCGAATTACAAAAACATGATCCGAGATTTCGGTTCAAACAGTGAGTCTGCCTATTACGTCGAACATCATCGCAAACTCCAACGCATGCAAATTGCTTTGCTTACCGCCGGATTGGGAATTATGTCCTATGAATTCATTCGTCAAGACAACTTCGAATTCACGCCCATCTTCGCGCTCGGCACTGTCATTTCACTCGCTCCCCTATTGGCTCAAAGTCCGAAAAAAGAAGATGTTTGGATTGCGTTTGACGAGTTCAATAAGCCGAAACCAGTTACGGAGTAATTGGAACTTCGTTATTCCTATTTCATAATTTGAACTTCGTAATTCCTACTTCGTAATTGGAACTAAGTTGTTAAAGAAAACATCGAAGACTGTCGCATTGTCCAAGAAATCGTACTTTCGCTGGAACAATTAGTCATGCAAAAACACATCCCCGCTTCTGTCTTTTCATTCTTGGAAGAATTAAAAGAAAACAACAACCGCGACTGGTTTCAACATAACAAAGAAAGATACCAAGAGCAATACAATTCTGTTGCGCTATTTGCAGATGCCCTGCTTTCGGAAATTAAGCAATGTGACAACATTGAAACAGTAAGTGGAAAAAAGTCGTTGTTTCGCATTCACAAAGACGTTCGTTTTTCAAAAGATAAATCGCCCTACAAAACCAACATTGGCGGAGCGTTCACGCGTGCAACGAAGGAATTGCGGGGTGGATACTACTTCCATATTGAACCTGGAAATTGTTTTTTAGGCGGAGGATTTTGGGGACCTTCTCCGGAAGACTTGAAACACATTCGACTTCAAATTGCAGCAGATCCAGAACCCTTGAGAGAAATACTTTCATCGAAAGAATTCATTTCAACGTTTGGAAAACTGGAAGGCGAGCAACTGAAGTCATCTCCGAAAGGATTCGATAAAGACCATCCCGCAATTGACCTCATTAACTACAAACAGTTTTTACTTGTCAAGAAATTCACCGACAAACAAGCACAATCGGAAACCTACTTGAAAAACGTGGTTTCCACCTTTCAATCGATGCGTCCTTTTTTCGATTACATGAGTGAGATTCTTACGACTGATTTAAATGGGGAACCGAGGTGAACTGCGTAATTGGAAAATCAGAGATTTTATTCCTACTGCGTAATGGGAACTTTGTTATTCCTACTGCGTAATTGGAACTCTGTTGTTAAAATCGTGCAAAGCACATTCGCGAAGCATTCGTCGAAGACATTCGTGCTCGCACATTCTTCCCCTTTTTAAAAGATCCCAACCACAGCCACCTTCCTCTCATTCCAACGAAACTCCTCACCTACTTTCTTTCCCAACAGTGCCTGTCCAATCGGAGATGCAGCGCTAATGACGAAACAATCTCCTGATGGGGTGGTGAGTTTTCCGAGTGATGTGATGACGTAAAAACATCCGGTGTTTGTTTCAACCAATGATCCCGCGCGGACTTCCGAAGTTGAAGAAATTTTCAAGGGATGAAAACGCTCGACCTCTTCAACTCTTCGGTTGTGCTCTTGCATCTGCTTTCCCATCTTCTCCAATTCCAGGTGCACCTGCGCCGCTGCGGTCTCGTGCTTATCTCCAGCTGAACTCTTCCCCTCTTGCTTGTTCGATTCCATTAATTCATTCCACGCCACTTGCATCTCTGCTCCTCGCTCTTGAATTACTTTCACCAAACTTTCATATATCTCATCCTTATTCATATTGCTGGCCATGCTTTATTAATTAAATAATCGTCGAAGACATTCGCCTCCGGCATTCGTCCGCAGGACATTCGTTGCTTTTAACGCTCCTTACACTCCGCTGCAACCTGGGGCATATGCTTCATGGCCCATGCCGACATGCTATCAATGATGGGTAACAACGTGCTTCCGAATGGTGTTATTTTATATTCCACCTTCGGTGGAATTTCAGCATAAATAATTCGCTCTAAAAGACCATCGGTCTCCATTTCTCGAAGCTGATTGGTTAAGGTTTGCTTGCTGATGTCTGGAATATTCTTCAACAATAAACTGTATCTGTTTCTATCTGTGCGAATCATATGTATGATGCTCGGCTTCCACTTTCCTCCAATGATATTCATGGTGAATCCAACCGGACAGTTGCCCGCAACGAAGTCCTTTGTCTTTCTAATGCCTGTCTTTTCCATTGGTCTAAAATTTTAGCCTATACACATAATTTATGTATTGACTGATTTCAAAGACGAAGGTAATAATTTTGAATTCAAATTAACGAATTAACTATGACACACGTATTAGCCATTCTAACCATTCACACCGATAATCTTCCTGAAAACTTTCAGGAAATCATCCAACACGAAAGAGAAGTTGTTGCTGCTTGGAAAGCAGAAGGTTTTTTAGAACAACTCTTCCTTCGTCCAACCAGAAACGGAGCTATCTTAATCTTCAAAAATCTAACAGAAGAAGAAGTAAACGAAAAGATGAAAGATCTTCCACTCTATGCTTTGATGAAGAGTTTGGAAGTACTTCCTCTGATTGCCGACACCGCTATATAAAAGGTAAGAGAAGGGACGAAATTGGAAAATGTATTATCTCTGTCCTTAAATTTGAAAGAAATAAAAAACTAAACGTATGAAGATTGTAAAAATGATTTTGACAGGGCTTGTGGCTCTTGTGTTTATTGGCAGTGCATCTGGAAAATTAATTCCTGGAGATGCTGCAAATGAAATGGCAACGCATTTGGGTGGTGCTACTAACGTAACGATGTTAGGTTGTATTGAATTACTTATCGTATTGTTGTGGTTTATTCCACGTACAAGTTTGTTAGGCGGATTTGTAGCCGTTGCCTACATGGGTGGCGCTACGGCAGTGCACGTGGTAACGCATCAGCCTGTTATTGTCTTACTTGTAATTCAATCCATAATTTGGATAACCATTGCTATTCGCTTTCCAGAAACGACAACTCGTTTGAAAGGAAATTAATTTTCAAGACGAATTGATCTTCGTCTTATATCAATTGAAAATCCCCACATGAAGTGGGGATTTTTTATTTAGAGTGTAAGATCTTTTCCAATTTCGGTGAAGACCAATTCAATGTCTTTCGCCTTGAATTGCTGAATGGCCTCTTCATGATTCACAGCTATGGGTGGAAAGGAATCGTAGTGAACGGGCAATACTTTTTTCGCTTTTACAAAAGTGGCTGCATGCACCGCATCTTCAATGCCCATGGTGAAATGGTCTCCGATTGGTAAAATTGCAGCATCCAAGTTTGGCGCCCAAAGCGGAATCAATTGCATGTCCAAAGTAAGCGCTGTATCTCCCGCGTAGTAAATCGATTTACTTTCAGTTTGAATCAGAAATCCATTCGGATTACCAGCATACGAACCGTCGGGAAGAACGCTTGAATGAACTGCGGCTGTGAGTTTAACGGTTCCAAAAGCAGTTTGAACTTTTCCGCCGGTATTCATGCCAATGGTCTTTTCAATGCCTTGCTTTTCAAACCAACTGGCAATTTCAAAGTTTGAAATAACTGTTGCATTCGAATTCTTTGCAATCTCCATTGCATCTGCAACGTGATCCTGATGACCATGTGAAATTAAAATGAAATCTGCTCTAAGCGCAGAGACATCAATTTGTGCAGCTTTCGGATTGTATCGAATAAACGG
>CALCNZ010000069.1 GCA_937897625.1 uncultured Flavobacteriales bacterium | reverse complement strand
TCTTCCGATCTAGACCCATGTTATAGTTCTCAAATACTTCAGCAACTTTGTTCGTCGCTTCTCCAACAAGTTTCTCTTTCTCGTTAGGAACAACAACGTCAGTCAATTTAAATGACAATCCACCTTTGAATGCCCAATAGTATCCAAGATCTTTCATGTCATCTAAGAACTTCGCTGCACGAGCAATACCAACAATCTTAAGAATGTTTCCGATGATATCACGGAGTGCTTTCTTAGTCAACAGTTGGTTAATGAATCCAACTTCAGGTGGAACAATTGCATTGAATAATACACGTCCAGCTGTTGTTTCAATAATGCTAGGCTCGTCATTCATATCGTACCAACGTACTTTAATGAATGCATGCAAGTCTAATTGTCCTTCGTTGAAGGCGATAATAACTTCTTCTTTCGAATAGTAAGTTCTTCCTTCACCGCGACAAGGCTTCTCGTCGGTACCCTCACGACCTTTCGTGATGTAGTAAAGACCCAAGACCATATCTTGTGATGGAACCGTGATCGGTGCACCATTCGCAGGGTTAAGAATATTGTGAGAAGCTAACATTAACAATTGGGCTTCCAAAATTGCAGCACTTCCAAGTGGAACGTGAACAGCCATTTGGTCACCATCAAAGTCAGCGTTGAATGCCGTACAAACAAGTGGGTGAAGTTGAATTGCTTTTCCTTCAATTAATTTAGGTTGGAAAGACTGAATACCTAATCTGTGAAGGGTAGGAGCACGGTTCAACAATACTGGGTGTCCCTTCAAAATGTTCTCAAGGATATCCCAAACAATTGCTTCTTTTTTATCTACGATTTTCTTTGCAGATTTCACTGTCTTCACAATACCACGCTCAATCATCTTACGAATGATAAATGGTTTGAAAAGCTCAGCTGCCATATCTTTTGGCAATCCACATTCGTGAAGTTTCAATTCTGGTCCAACGACAATTACCGAACGAGCAGAATAGTCAACACGCTTACCTAATAAGTTCTGACGGAAACGTCCTTGCTTACCTTTCAATGAGTCTGAAAGTGATTTAAGTGGACGGTTGCTTTCGGTCTTAACAGCAGAAGATTTACGGCTGTTATCGAACAATGAATCTACCGCTTCTTGAAGCATACGCTTCTCGTTACGCAAGATTACATCAGGTGCTTTAATTTCTAATAGACGCTTAAGACGGTTGTTACGAATAATAACGCGACGATAAAGGTCATTCAAATCTGAAGTAGCAAAACGACCACCATCCAATGGAACAAGTGGACGAAGTTCCGGTGGAATAACTGGAACTACACGGGTGATCATCCACTCTGGGCGGTTGATTACACGTGTGTTTGCATCACGGAAGCTCTCAACAACACTCAAGCGCTTCAACGCTTCGTTTTTACGTTGTTGTGAAGTCTCACGGTTTGCTTTATCGCGCAATTCAAATGACAATGCATCTAAATCTAAACGAGCCAACAAATCATGAAGTGCTTCAGCACCCATTTTCGCTACAAATTTGTTTGGATCCTTATCATCCAAGTACTGATTCTCACGTGGAAGCTGCTCTTGGATATCCAAGTACTCTTCTTCGGTTAAAAATTGACCCGCTTCCAAACCACTTCCTTCAGCATCGGTTACTGGACCAGCATTGATTACAACATAACGCTCGTAATAAATGATTTGATCCAATTTCTTAGAAGGCATACCTAAAAGGTATCCGATTTTGTTTGGAAGTGAACGGAAGTACCAAATGTGAGCTACCGGAACAGTAAGGGAAATGTGTCCCATACGCTCGCGACGAACTTTCTTTTCAGTAACCTCAACACCACAACGGTCACAAACAATACCCTTGTAACGGATACGCTTGTATTTACCGCAATGACATTCGTAGTCTTTTACAGGACCGAAAATCTTCTCACAGAAAAGACCTTCGCGCTCTGGTTTGTAGGTACGGTAGTTAATGGTTTCTGGCTTCATTACCTCGCCAGAAGATCTCTCTAAGATCTCTTCTGGTGAAGCTAATGAGATAGTGATTGATTTAAAATCACTGGTTGGTTTTGCTACTTTTTTTGCTTGAAGCATTTTGTGCAGTTTGAATGTCTATGTTAAAATTTCTTTTCGTTGTCTGAATGAATTAATTCTGATTCAGATTAATGCTTAATCCTAATCCTCTTAATTCATGTAGCAATACATTGAACGATTCTGGAATACCAGGTTGTGGCATGGCATCACCTTTAACAATCGCTTCGTATGTCTTCGCTCTTCCGATTACATCGTCAGATTTAACAGTTAAGATCTCTTGAAGGATATTGGCTGCTCCATAAGCTTCCAATGCCCAAACTTCCATCTCACCGAAACGTTGACCTCCGAATTGTGCTTTACCACCTAAAGGTTGTTGAGTAATCAAAGAATACGGTCCGATTGAACGGGCGTGCATCTTATCATCAACCATGTGGCTCAGTTTGATCATGTAAATCACACCCACAGTAGCTTGTTGCTCGAAGCGAACCCCTGTGCCACCATCGTACAAGTATGTCACACCAAAGCGTGGAACACCTGCTGCGTCGGTTTGACTAACAATATCATCCATTGAAGCACCATCGAAAATAGGAGTAGCAAATGTTTGTCCGGTTTTTTGACCAGCCCATCCTAAGATAGTTTCGTAAATCTGTCCGAGGTTCATACGTGATGGTACCCCTAGTGGGTTCAACACGATGTCTACAGTTGTTCCGTCTTCCAAGAATGGCATGTCTTCATCGCGAACGATACGTGCAACAATACCCTTGTTACCGTGACGACCAGCCATCTTATCACCCACACGTAATTTACGTTTTTGAGCAATATAAACTTTAGCCAATTTCACGATACCCGCTGGTAGCTCGTCTCCAACTGTTAATTGGAATTTCATACGCTTGTATGAACCCAACAACTCGTTGTGTTTCAAGTTGAAGTTGTGAACGCAACGACGAATAAGCGCATTTACTTTTTCATCTTTCGTCCATGCCTCTGTATTTACAACACTGTAATCAATAGCAGAAAGAACTTTAGCATTGAACTTCGTTCCTTTCTTGATTTGCTCTTCTTTGAAGTAGTTGAATACACCTTGACAAGGAAGATCTTTAACGATAGCTAAAATCTTGTCAACAAGAATCTTTTTCAATTCTCCGTTGTCCTTATCGTGGTCTTTGTCTAATGCTTCAAGAACGGCTTTATCTGCACTGTTCTTCGTTTTCTTTTCTTTAACGGTTCTGCTGAACAATTTCTTTCCAATTACAACACCGGTTGCACTTGGTGGAACTTTCAACGAAGCGTCTTTCACATCACCAGCGCGCTCACCGAAGATAGCACGAAGAAGTTTTTCTTCTGGAGTTGGATCAGTTTCTCCTTTCGGAGTGATTTTACCAATAAGAATATCTCCTTCTTTCACTTCAGCACCTACGCGGATGATTCCGTTTTCATCAAGATCACGAGTAGCTTCTTCGCTAACGTTTGGAATGTCTGAAGTCAATTCTTCAACACCACGCTTGGTATCACGCACTTCAGTGGTGTACTCATCAATGTGAATTGAAGTAAACCAGTCATCACGAACAACGCGCTCAGAGATAACGATAGCATCCTCGAAGTTGTAACCTTTCCAAGGCATAAATGCCACTTTCAAGTTACGACCCAAAGCCAATTCGCCTTTGCGAGTTGCATATCCTTCCACAAGGATTTGTCCAAGAGTAACTTTGTCTCCTTTCTTCACCATAGGGCGAAGGTTGATACACATACTTTGGTTGGTCTTACCGAACTTACGTACAGTGTAAGACTTTGTAGCGCTGTCGAAACTAACTAATTCGTCGTCTTCGTTGCGCTTGTATTTGATACGAATTTCTTCGCTATCTACGTATTCAATCACACCATCTCCCTCTGCTGTAAGAAGAACACGAGAATCTTTAGCAACGTATGCTTCCAATCCAGTTCCAACAATAGGAGCTTCTGGACGAAGAAGTGGTACGGCTTGACGCATCATGTTCGATCCCATCAACGCACGGTTAGCATCATCGTGTTCCAAGAAAGGAATAAGCGATGCCGCGATGGAAGCGATTTGGTTTGGAGCAACGTCCATGTAAGCAACTGCAGCTGGAGCAATAACAGGGAAGTCACCTTCCAAGCGAGCTTTCACTTTAGTGCCTAGGAACTTACCTGAATCGTCGATGTCTGCAATCGCTTGCGCAATTACTTTAGAATCTTCGTCTTCAGCAGTTAGGTAAGTTACTCCGTTGTTGTTCATTGAAACTTTTCCATTTTCAACCTTGCGGTATGGAGTTTCAATGAAACCTAATTTGTTAATTTTAGCATAAACGCAAAGAGAAGAAATCAAACCAATGTTTGGTCCTTCTGGAGTTTCAATAGTACACAAGCGACCGTAGTGGGTGTAGTGTACGTCACGAACCTCGAAACCTGCACGTTCACGCGAAAGTCCACCAGGACCAAGTGCCGACATACGGCGCTTGTGAGTTACTTCGGAAAGGGGGTTGGTTTGGTCCATGAACTGAGAAAGCTGGTTAGTTCCAAAGAACGAGTTGATAACCGAGCTTAATGTTTTTGCGTTAATCAAGTCAATAGGAGTGAAGACCTCGTTATCACGAACGTTCATACGCTCACGAATGGTACGAGCCATACGAGTCAAACCAACTGCGAATTGATTGTATAGTTGCTCCCCAACTGTACGAACACGACGGTTCGATAAGTGGTCAATATCATCAACGTCTGCTTTCGAGTTAACCAACTCGATAAGGTAACGAATGATGCTAAGGATATCTTCTTTGGTTAAGGTACGTTGGTCAAGAGACATATTCAATCCCAACTTGCGGTTGATACGGAAACGTCCTACTTCACCAAGGTCATAACGTTGTTCTGAGAAGAACAACTTGTCGATTACACCGCGAGCTGTTTCCAAATCTGGTGGCTCGGCATTACGCAATTGACGGTAGATGTATTCAACCGCTTCTTTTTCAGAGTTGGTTGTATCTTTTTGAAGGGTATTGTGAATTAAAGTGAAGTCAGCAGCATTCGATTCTTCTTTGTGAAGCACGATTACTTTGGTTCCACTTTCAACAATGATATCGATGTGTGCATCTTCAAGAACAACGTCACGATCTAAAATCAATTCGTTACGCTCGATAGAAACCACCTCAGATGTATCTTCATCTACGAAGTCTTCGATCCACACTTTCAACACACGTGCTGCTAGTTTACGACCTACAACTTTTTTCAATCCGGCTTTAGAAACTTTCACTTCTTCAGCAAGGTTGAAAATTTCAAGAATTTCACGATCGCTTTCAAATCCGATTGCACGAAGTAGGGTAGTTACAGGTAACTTCTTCTTACGATCGATGTATGCATACATTGCGTTGTTAATGTCCGTAGCAAATTCAATCCAAGAACCCTTGAAAGGAATGATACGAGCAGAGTACAACTTGGTACCGTTTGCATGGCGTGACTGTCCAAAGAATACTCCAGGTGAACGGTGCAATTGAGAAACAATTACACGCTCAGCTCCGTTGATAACGAATGAACCTTGCGGGGTCATGTATGGGATTGTACCCAAGTATACGTCTTGCACGATGGTTTCGAAATCTTCGTGCTCAGGGTCAGTACAATAAAGTTTAAGCTTTGCTTTAAGAGGAACGCTGTACGTTAGTCCACGTTCGATACACTCTTCTATGGTATATCTCGGAGGGTCAATGAAGTAATCTAGGAACTCCAACACGAACTGGTTGCGCGTGTCTGTAATAGGGAAGTTCTCTGAGAATACCTTGAAAAGACCTTCTGATACTCGGTTTTCAGGATTGGTTTCGAGTTGAAAGAACTCTTTAAACGACGCAAGCTGAATTTCTAGGAAATCAGGATACTCGTAAAAATTTTTGGTCGATGAGTAATTAACTCGATCTGTTAGTTTCTTTAGCGTTGCCAAAGTGTTTCGTTTTAAAGGTTATAAATCCTATGCACAAAAACAGACGATTTTATTCGTCATGAAATAAAAAACAAGTTTAGGCCCACCCGAAGGTAAGGCCTAAACTGAGGTTCAATGTCGCTATCTTACTTGATTTCAACTTTTGCCCCTGCTTCTTCAAGTTGTGTTTTCAAGCCGTTTGCTTCGTCTTTAGTAACACCTTCTTTCAAAGGAGATGGAGCTTTGTCTACTACATCTTTAGCTTCTTTCAAGCCAAGACCAGTAAGATCTTTCACTAATTTAACTATTGCTAATTTGTTTGGACCTGCTTCAGCAAGAATAACATCGAAAGATGTTTGCTCTTCTGCAACTGCAGCACCAGCGCCAGGACCAGCCATAACAACTGCCGCAGCAGCTGGCTCAATTCCATAATCGTCTTTTAAAATGGTAGCTAATTCGTTAACTTCCTTTACGGTAAGATTAACGAGGCCTTCAGCCATTGCTTTCAAATCTGCCATTGTATTTGATATTAATCGTTTCTTTTAAATTGGAACATATTAGGCGCTATGTTCCTCTTGCGCTTCTTGTTTTTCAGCATGGTTCAACAGTGCAGAAATTACGTTGCGTGCAGGTGACTGCAACAATCCAATGATTTCGCCAATCATCTCTTCTTTGCTCTTCAGCGCTACAAGAGTGTCTAACTGATCATCTCCAACATATACCTCTTCACGAATAAGCGCACCCTTAAGGACAGGCTTATTTGTACCTTTTCTGAAATCCTTAATCAAACGAGCTGGAACGTTGGCTACCTCTGCAATCATTACCGCTGTATTGCCTTTCAGCACAGGGTAAAGACCCGAGAAGTCAGTTCCTTCAACACGCTCCATCGCTTTCTTCAACAAGGTGTTTTTCACCACGCGCATTTGCACGTTTTGTTTGAAGCATTCGCGACGAAGATTGCTGGTTGCCTCGGCGTTTAAGGAAACCGTGTCAGTGATGTACAAAATGGGAGCACTGCTCAACATTTCCACTAACTCGGCGATTTCTGTGTTCTTTTGTTCTTTGTTCATAAAGTACAATCCTCCGATTTAACCAGCGATTAGCTCACTGATTTGGTTTCAACTTGAACACTTGGACTCATGGTTGAAGAAACATAGATGCTCTTCATATAAGTTCCTTTTGCAGCAGAAGGCTTTAATTTTACCAAAGTAGAAATTAATTCACT
>CALCNZ010000068.1 GCA_937897625.1 uncultured Flavobacteriales bacterium | reverse complement strand
TCCTGCTCTTAATTTTTTAATCGGACTCGTTGTCTCGTTGGGACTCCTAATCGGCTTGGGGCCTTTGGTTGTTTCTTACGGAAAGGAATTGCCTTTTTCCATTCTGAGCATGGTTGTCTTGTTCAACGCTATTTGGTGGGGATGGCAGATTGGGTTTTTGGCTGCACTTCTTTATGTGATCATTGGAGTTGCAGGATTACCCATTTTCCCGAATTATGAATTCGGTGTTAAGCATGTGTTCACCATTACGAACTGTGGTTATTATTTCGGGTTCTTGGCTGCCGCATTGTTAGCCGGATATTTCGCTGAAATACCGCGCAAGAAAAAAATGTTGAATGCACTTGCGGTGTGGTTCCTTGGACACGCGCTTATCTTGTTGCTCGGTGGACTATACATTTACCGCATCAATCCGGAAAGAGCTTGGGCGTTTGTTCAATTGGATCTTTCAGCATATGCGGTAAAGGCTACTGCTGGAATGATTGTTACCATTGCATTTTTAAGATTTATCCAAGGAAGAAAAGAATTTTTTCAAGAAGCATAATTATGAAATTTATTCAACTAAGCTACATCGAAGGCATTGCTACCATTGCCTTAGATCGTCAAGAAAAATTCAACAGTTTCGTTATGGAAATGTCTGTTGAATTGCAAGAAGCGTTGACTGAAATTAAAAACCGAACGGACGTTCGGTGTGTGGTGTTAACTGGAAATGGAAAAGCATTTTGTGCTGGACAAGATTTGGGTGAAGCCATTGCGACCGATGGACCTGGATTGGAAAGCATATTGAAAGACGGATACAATCCGATCATTCGCATGATGCGCGAATTACCGCTTCCGATTGTTGGCGCCATTAACGGCGTTGCTGCGGGCGCAGGCGCAAACATTGCATTGGCCTGCGACTTGGTTGTTGCCTCCGAAAACGCAAGCTTCTTGCAAGCGTTCACTAAAATTGGATTGATCCCCGATAGCGGTGGAACATATTTCCTTCCACGCATTATTGGAACACAACGTGCAATGGCTCAAATGCTTTTAGCCGATAAGGTTACTGCAGCTGAAGCGAAAAACATGGGATTGATTTATAATGTTTATCCAACCGAAGAATTCCAAACGAAAGTTTCAGAACTTGCAGCTCGCTTGGCTGCTATGCCAACGAAAGCGCTGGCTTTCACCAAGCAAGCCATTTATGCGGGTTGGAACAACACACTTGAGCAACAACTTGAATTGGAATTAGACCTTCAGAAAAAAGCTGGACAAACTGCAGATCATCACGAAGGTGTTGCAGCCTTTTTGGAAAAGAGAATGCCAACATTTAAGGGTAACTAAATCGCTTCGAAATGTCGACATGGATTTCAATAACTGAACAATTGCCGGAAGACGGACAGCGCGTATTGGCTTTCGTTCCGGGCAACACCGTATTCCTTCCTGGTAAAACCGGTGAGACCGAATTGCGTGAAGTTATTGTTCTTCATTTCCAAAAAGATTTCTATTTACACGACAAAGAGAAAGCCGATAAGCACGGCATTCACTTTTGGAAAGGGGAAGGAAATTCGAATCAATTCTTTCAATCGGTATCGCACTGGATGCCCATGCCTCGTTTGAATTCATGAGAGAACTAATCGAAAAGCTTCACTTAAAAAACGTACTGAAACTTTCGGCAGCAACCGGCATTGGTCAGCTTTTAACATACGGATCTGCACCCATTCTTTCGCGTCTGTACAACACAGAAGACTTCGCTTGGTTCGCTTTGTTTTACGCCTGGATTATTCCATTCGCGGTGCTTGCTACATTCCGAATTGAATACAGCATTCCGAATGCTGAAACTGAAATGATGGCCCGCGAACGCGCGAAGCTTGCGATAAACAACGCTTGGAGACTCGCTTCTGGTATTGCTATTCTCTTCAGCGTGCTCTATTTCTTCGGCTTTCACATTTCTGCATTCGAAGCGTTTCTTCCGATTGGAATTTTCACGGTTGCCGCTATTCAAACTTATAATTTCCTTTCCACCCGATTAAACAGGTACCGTACGAACGCCTTGTACCGCGTGGCGAACAGCTTGTTCATTAACGGTGGATCGATTGCACTTGGATATTTCTTTTTCGACTATTTAGGATTGGTCATCGGATTCATTATTGGTCAAATTGTTTCCATGTGGGTGCTCTACAATGGAACGCGTCAAGAAGAATGGAACGAAGAACCTGTGAAAGACATTTCGCTTAAACCTTTCAAACAGTACATCTTCTTTAACACGCCTCAGGGTATTATCGAAACGCTTCAATTGAGCGGAACTGTGTGGATGTTGAATGTCTGTTTCGGAGACAATGCAACTGGATTGTATTTCATGTGTTGGAAGATCATTCAGGCTCCAGTAAATCTGATTAGCAACACCGTATTTCTTACCCACTACAACAAAGCTTCTGAAATTAAAAACAGTGGCGAATCGTATCGTCCGCTTATTCTTAGCACCGCGAAAGCATTGATGCTTTTTAGTGGAATTGGAGCCGTATTAATTTTTGCGCTCGCTCCTACACTGTTCGCTTTTGTGTTTGGCGAAGAATGGCGTGCATCGGGCGAAATGGCCAGATGGTTAGCTCCACTTTTCATTTTGAACTTCTCTGTCTCTCCGTTTTCGTTTACGGCCATTTTAGAAAACGCGCAGAACAAAGCGCTCGGATTAAACATCATTGATGTAATCTTAAAACTTAGCGCGCTTTATCTTGGATTCCTCATGAACAGTGTCATGTGGGCTGTTGGACTTTACTCCTTGGTAAGCAGTATAATGTACCTCATCACGTTCTTTTGGTATTTGCGTTTGGCTAAAAACGAAAACAAATGAAGAAATTATTTCAATCTTCGTTCGTTCGAAATACTGCCATTCTTTTAATTGGAACCGCCTCTAGATCGGAAGAGCGTCGTGTAGGGAAAGAGTGTCTTCGCCTGTGTAGATCT
>CALCNZ010000067.1 GCA_937897625.1 uncultured Flavobacteriales bacterium | reverse complement strand
ATAAACATCGGTGACTGGAGTTCAGACGTGTGCTCTTCCGATCTAAGACCGATTAAAAAGTTAAGAGCGGCGCTCTTGGTAAATGCAAAGTATTGTTTAAACACGGCTTATTTGGTTATGGAGTGGGTGTTGTTGTTCTTGTCTGTGTCTATGGTTTGATTCTTCGCGTCAATAGTCACCTTCAAAACTTTCACATTCTGATTCTTGAATTTGAGTGAATAGGTTTTATCAACCCAATGCCAATCGGTTTGAAGATTCCAATTCTCAGGCATTTTGCCTTTGAATTTTTCTCCACGCATAAGATCGATTGGAATGTAATACACGCAATCTTTTCCATTGTCGAAACTCACGGTTACTTCACAAGGCATGGGGAATAGTCCTTTGCGCTCAAGCACAATTTCAGTTTCTCCTTTTCCCGCAAAAACCGTATCAATGGCGTAATCCATGGTTTTCGTAGTTCCAACATAATATTCGTCGAACCAATCCAAAACCAATCCGCTTTCTTTTTCGGCAACGCGCAACATGTCGTCTGAAGACGGATGTTTAAATGCCCATTCATTGAAATACGCGTGCATGGTATTATTGAAAAGTTCAGCGCCCATAATGTATTCCAACTGACTTAAATAGGTCTCTCCTTTGCTGTATGCCGCAACGCCGTAGGCATAATTCGTTTCGAAGTGATCGGCGTGTGTAGTCAATGGTTCTTCAATGCCTGCTTTCACCAATTCCAAATATCCGTCAATCGATTCTCTGTGATATGGATCTGCTTGCGCAGGGAAAAGTGCGTTCATTACCACCGTCGCAGCAAAGCTCGTGAACCCTTCGTCCATCCAACAATACTGACTTTCGTCTGTAGCGAGCATACCCTGATACCATGAGTGCGCGCCTTCGTGAACGGTAACGCCCACAAGGCTTGGAAGCGAACGCTTGCCAGTGATAAGCGTAGCCATTGGATATTCCATTCCGCCATCGCCGCCTTGAATAACGTTGTAAACTGGATAAGGATATTTTTCGAAATTCTTGCTCAACAAATCAAATGCTTTCGCGGTGAATTCTGGAAGACGATCCCACGCTTCGTTGAATTTTTCATCTGATTGGTGATAGAAATAAATTTTTGGACCGCCGTCAAGTTGAATCTCTGTGCGGACGTAATCGGGGTCGGCGGCCCAGACAAAGTCGTGAACATTCTTCGCTTCGTACTTCCAGGTAATTAAATTCTTCCCCGTTTTTTGAACGCGCTTGAAAGATTCATCTTCATTCAACAGTACGCCACCCGCAGCAACCACGTAATTCGCAGGAAGGGTAATGTTCACATTGAAGTTCCCCCATACACCGTAGAACTCGCGTCCAATGTATGGATTCGGATGCCAGCCGTCTGCATCGTATTCACTCAATTTAGGATACCACTGACTCATGCTGTATTCAATGCCTTCCGCATTGTCTTTTCCACTTCTGCGAATTTGAAGTGGCACTTGTCCGTTGAATTCCAATTCGAGTTTAGCAACCGAATGAGCCGGAATTCCTTTTGAAAGTTGAACTTCCAAAATCGTTTCATTTTCAATGAAAGAAACTTTTTCACCATTCACCAAAAGACTGCTCACATGCAAGTGACCTTCTTGATCTTTCGTTAATTTGGAAATGCGATCACCCACACGTCTGTCTGGATCCGGTAAATACTGCGAGCGAACATCCATGTCGCTGCCCGGTTGGAAAGCGTTGTTGTATAAATGGAAAAACAACTGCGTAAGCTCGTCGTTGCTGTTGTTCGCGTATTGAATGGTTTCTTTTCCCACAAACGAATCGTTCGTAGTGTTCAAAGAAATGTCAATGGTGTAATTGGCTTGCTGCTGCCAATATTGACCGAACGCATTTCCACCTAAAATGAAAAATGCAAAAAACAAAACGTTTCTCTTCTTCATAATTACCAAATAACAGATTCTTCATTCATCCAATGTCCGTGAAGCTTCAACGCTTGTTCCATTAAATCGCGAACACATCCATGTCCACCATTTTTGTTGGAAATGTAATGTGCCACTTCTTTTACTTCAGGCGCTGCGTCGGCCGGACAAACAGCCAATCCAACGATCTTCAACAACGGAAGATCCGGAATGTCGTCGCCCATGTAACACACATCGTCGTCGTGAAAATGCCACTTCGATTTTAAATCTAAATACACTTGTTTCTTGTTCGAAGATCCCAAGTGAACTTCGTGAACGCCCAATTTCTCAAAGCGATTACGAACGGCTTCCGATCTTCCACCGCTAATCACAGCTATGCGAAAGCCATGCTTCACCGCTAATTGCACGGCATATCCGTCGCGAACATTCGCTGTGCGCATCTGCTCTCCATCGGGGAACAACCACACGATGTTGTCTGTGAACACTCCATCGACATCGAAGATGAAGATCTTTGTTTTCGCTAATTTCTCTTTGTAGTTCATTGGTATTTTTCAAGAATGCTTTGGGAAAGTAGCGCGTAAATCTCTTTCCAGTCGGCATGGTTATTCAATATTTGTTTTTGTGCTTCAATAATTCCAACATCTCCGCGCTGCGCGGGTCCGGTTTGAATGCTCTCAGGCGCTTTTGTTTCCAACAATTCAATGTGCGCCTTCAACATGGTATAAAACAAATCGGTTGGAAGTTGTGCTTCCTTCAACAGCGATTGTGAAATGTGTTGAAGATGATTTGTGAAGTTGTTGGAAAAGACCGCCGAGATATGTGCCAGTTGACGTTGCTCGCCGTTAGCGGAAATCCATTTGCCAATGGCAGGTTCCAGAAAGGCCTTCACGATGGTCTCTGTGTCTGAATTTGAAAATTCATATAACAACGGAATGTTGTTGTATTTAATTGAAGTTCCTTTTTTCAAAGTTTGACAAGGCCAGCAAACAGCGCGGTTTTTTTGAGGTAAATTCAAGATGGAAGTTCCTCCTGAAAAGTGAACCGCAATAATTTTTTCTGGAAGTTGAGCCGCTACCGCTGCAATTTGAGCATCTGGAACAGCTAATAAAACCAGGTGATAGCTGTCATTGATCTCGCTCAGATTTGTTGTTGTTTTCCATGGACTTGAAACAGGCAGTTCACGAACCACATGCAAATCAATACGCGAATTAATTTCGCGAAGCGCAGCGTTTAAATGCCACGCTAAATTTCCGTTTCCAACTAGAGCTATGCGCATATCTCTGCGAAGATAAAGCGAAGAAGCGTACCTTTGTTTCATGACATTAACGGTTCAACTCGATACCCCTTCACGTTGGAAGGATTATGCCCTGCTTGATTGTGGCGATTTTGAAAAATTAGAACGCTTCGGTGAATTCATTACCATTCGTCCTGAACCACAGGCCGTGTGGCCGAAACGCTTGTCTGACGAGGAATGGAAGAAGAGAGCCCATGTACGTTTCGTTCAAAAAGGAAGCAACATTGGCGAGTGGACCAAGATGAAGAAAATGCCCGATCAATGGAAAATTCAATATGAATTAATCAACGGAAAGAATTTGAATATGCGTTTGGGAATGACTTCCTTCAAGCACGTGGGTATTTTTCCGGAACAGGCGGCCAATTGGGATTTCTCTATCACGGCTATGCAGAAGATGCAAATTGAAAAGCCGAAAGTGTTGAATTTGTTCGCCTATACAGGAGGTGCAACGGTGGCCTGCGCAACGCACGGCGCCGAGGTTACACACGTAGACAGCATAAAGCAAGTAGTCACTTGGGCGAATGAAAACGCACAACTCACAGGTACAAAAGACATTCGTTGGATGGTGGAAGACGCCTTGAAATTTGTTCAACGCGAAGTGCGCAGAGGAAATAAGTACAACGGAATAATCCTCGATCCTCCGGCATTCGGACACGGGCCAAAAGGAGAGAAGTGGAAGCTGGAAGAACAGATTTCAGAATTGCTCGACGGTGTTTTGCAATTGCTCGATCCGAAAGAACATTTTCTCGTGTTGAACGCATACAGCCTTGGACTTTCTCCGTTGATTGTCGAAAATCTCTTGCGTCCTTTTGCTGGAAAAAACCTGGCTATCGGAGAGCTTTACCTCAACGCGGAAAGCGGAGTGCTTCTGCCTTTGGGTGTGTTTGGAAGAATTCTCAAAGTGTAATCGCATGCGGAAAGTTTTCTTCCTTCTATCTGTTACGTTGGCTTTTGCTTCCTGCAAAGTCAAGGAAACAACTTCTCAAACGAATCATACCATTCAACCCATGACCACTTCAAAATTGTTCGATCCGCATTCGGCGGCAACGTCAGATGCTCGCGTGACTCATCTTCACTGGACCGCTAACGTGGATGTAGAAACCCATGTCATTTCAGCCAATGCCACGTTCGATTTCAAAACAGAAAAAGGAGCGAAGCAAATTTCCTTCGACACGAAAGACTTGAATATTTTGTGGGTGAAGGTGAATGGAAGGAAGGCTTATTTTTTCTTAGATGAAGCGAAGCCCTTCTTGGGTCAAGCCTTGCATGTTGAAATTAACGATACAGACAATCAAGTGAGCATTCAATACACCACTTCACCAACCGCGGAAGCGTTGTTGTGGGTGGAAAAAGAAAACGAATTGCCTTTCTTGTTTTCGCAGTCGCAAGCCATTCTTGCGAGAACGTGGATCCCTTGTCAGGATAGCCCTTCCGTGAGATTCACATATTCAGCTGATGTAACAGTTCCAAGTGATTTAATGGCGTTAATGTCTGCTGAAAATCCGCAAGTGAAAGCTGTAGACGGCAAGTATCATTTCGAAATGAAACAACGCATTCCTTCTTATTTATTGGCATTGGCAGTTGGAGATGTAACGTTTAAATCATTGAGTGAAAACACGGGTGTATATGCAACTGCCGATATGTTGGAATTGGCCTACAACGAATTCTCAGACATGCCGGGCATGGTGAAAGCTGCAGAAGATTTGTATGGTCCATATGCTTGGGAACGCTACGATGTGTTGGTGCTTCCGGGAGCATTTCCATTTGGAGGAATGGAGAATCCACGATTGACTTTCGCAACACCAACCATTTTAGCAGGAGACAAGTCGTTGGTCTCATTAATCGCTCATGAACTGGCTCACAGCTGGAGCGGAAACTTGGTGACCAACGCCACGTGGAACGACTTCTGGTTGAATGAAGGCTTTACCGTATACTTCGAACAACGAATCATGGAATCGCTATATGGCAAGGCAAAAGCAGAGATGTTGGCAACCCTAGCGCGTCAAGATTTGAACGCCACGCTAGCCGAACTTCCTGCTGAAGACACCCATTTGAAATTGGCGTTAGAGAATAGAAATCCAGACGATGGCATGAACGATATCGCCTACAACAAAGGCTATTTCTTCCTTCGAACCATAGAAGAGAAAGTTGGAAGAGAAAAGTTCGATGCGTTTTTGAAGAACTATTTTCAGTCGCACGCTTTCGGGGTTATGACTACCGAAGGATTCATAGACATTTTAACAACAGAACTTTTGACCAAGGAGCAAGCAGATGCGATTGGAATTGACGAATGGATTTATTCTGCTGGATTGCCCGCCAATTCTGCGGTTGTTCAATCGGCGGAATTGGAAAAAGTCGATGAACTTCGATTGAAGTGGGAAGCCGATAAGATAACAAACAGCGAGCTTCCATGGAACAATTGGAGTTACCAAGAGCGTTATCGTTTCTTGTCAAACATCACTTCAACCGTTTCATTGGAAAAAGTTCAGTCACTCGACAACAGTTTTCATATTTCGAAAATTGGAAATTCAGAAGTGCTCTTCGCTTGGTTCATGCTATCTATTCAATCGAAGAACGAAGCAGTCTTTGCAGATCTAGCTACGTTTTTAGAGAAGGTGGGACGAAGAAAATTCGTAGCGCCGCTTTACGAGGCAATGGAAAACAACGGGTATCATGTTACAGCTTTAAGCATCTACGCGCACTGCAGAGGCAACTACCACGCAGTTACGCAGAACACCGTTGACGAGACCTTGCATTACTTCGAGAAGTAGAAACGAAATTTTTAATTTAATTTGGAAGAGAGCGAAGCTCGTTTCAACTTAAATTTCAAGAAATGAAAATTCGTTTTTCAATAGCTCTTGCGCTTTTCCTTTGTTCGTTTGTCATTCAGGCACAACAGCGAGGAAAGGTCATTTCATTCAACACGAAAAAACCCATTAGCGGTGCCGTGGTGAAATGGAGCAACGGAAAGCAATTCGCTGTTACAGACGAACAAGGAGCGTTCGCTATTCCAAGTTCTAACAACGGATACGTGGTGCAATCCATTGGTTATTACGATTACACGACCACTAAAATTGGTCGGGTCATTGAATTAACCGAGCAGATTTATCAGATGCCTGTCCTAAGCATTACAGATAAGCCCGATAGCGTTTTTGGAAGTGTGAAATACTCGGTCGGAGATTTTGTTTGGTGGAACGGAAAGCTGACTATGCTTCTCTATGAACACGAAAAATTAATGAAGCCGGCATACGAAAAACGCGATTTGTGGGAAGACGCGTGGATAGCCCAAGTGGATTCATTCGGGAAGATTGTTACATCGTTTCACATTAACGAACCTGCTGAACGTTTTCATTTGGCGCCCACAGGTGCGTGTTTTGTGTTGACAGAAAATTCCGTTTTTCAACTTCAATCGGAACCGTTTTTACATTTAGATAAATTGAGTTATGAATCTTTTCGTCAAGAGTTCGAACCCATTTGCGGATTTCTAAATTCGAACATTGTCTTCCACACCTTCACGGAAGAATACCCCGAATTCAGTTTTTATTTATTGAAGAAAGACAGCACAGATCCCATAGAGCTGGAGCATGTTGCAGACTCGTTAACCATGGAGCTTTTTAAGTCGGAATATAAATACATGAATGGCAGAGCCAAGCGTATTGCTTATCAGTATGAATTAGATTATGGGGTGCCGAAGGAAATCGTAGCCGGGCAAATGACGCGATTCAAAGAGAGTCCGTTTTACAGAGATCCTGTTGCGAAGATTGTACAATTGGAAAACAGTTGGTCTATTTTCAATATTTCGCAAGGACAAGTTTTGAAGATAAATTCTGAAGGAGAATTTGTAAGTCGAATGAACATGGTAGGCGATCGGAATCTTTCCAACTTACCTAACCAAGAAAAAATTCTGAATGTACAATACGACAGCGAGAAGCAGGAGGTCGTGTGCTTTACGAAACTTCGATCTGGCGAGTCGGCCATGTACATTGTGAAGGATGACGGCAGTCTTGAGCTGAGGAAAAACCTGCATTGGCGACATGTTCGAAATGCACAAATAAAAAACGGTAGAGTGTATTACCTCTACCGTCCCTATGAAAGTCGAAACAATTGGTATCTCTACGCAGAGTAATTATACCACGTGGTTCCAGTTGTGTGTGTCGTTTTCTCTTCCGCGTTTTACGCGGTCTAAGTAGGAAGAAACCTTAGGAGCGAATTCCCAAGTTGCGTATTCATTCAAATTGAAATCTTCTCCGTCTAAGCAAATGGTGCGAATAGGAGCAATGGTGGCCGCAGTTCCCGCACCGAAAGCCTCGTTAATTTCTCCACTGCGAAGTCCTTCAATAAGTTCAGCAACAGCAATACGTTTTTCAATCACTTCATATCCCCAGTCGCGAGCCACTTGAAGAATTGAGTCGCGTGTAATTCCACTTAAAATAGAATCTGAAAGCTGTGGAGTCATAATGGTGTTGCCCTTGCGGAACATCACATTCATAGTTCCGCTCTCTTCCAAGTACTCATGACTTTCAGCGTCGGTCCACAACAATTGGTTGTAGCCTTCGTCTTGCGCTTTTTTAGTTGGAAGCAGCGCTGCCGCGTAGTTTCCGGCCGCTTTCGCAGAACCGGTTCCACCGTGAGAAGCGCGAGAGTAGTGGTGTTCAATCTTCACCTTCAATTCAGAAGTGTAATAACTTCCAACTGGACTGGTGAATACCACAAACATATAACTGTCGCTCGGTTTAACACCCACGTATTCGTCAATTGCGAACATGTGCGGACGAATATAGAGTGCCTCACCGTCAAGGGTAGGAACCCAATTGCGATCCAATGAAATCAGCTGTTCAACACAGTGAACAAAAACATCTTCCGGTAGGGTAGGCATGCACAGACGTTCGGCGCTGTGATTCATGCGTTTCGCATTTTCTTCTGGACGGAAAATAAAAACTTCGTTATCTGTATTTCTGAAGGCCTTCATACCTTCGAAAATGGCTTGACCGTAATGAAGCGAGCTTATTGCAGGCGAAAAATGCAGGGGACCATAAGGTTGAATAATGGGAGTTCCCCATTCACCGTTGTGGTATTCCATGACTAACATGTGATCCGAAAAAACATGACCGAAACCAAGATTCTCCCAATCCACTTGGTGAATGCGGCTTTCAGCGATTTTACGAACCTCAATCTGTTTTTGTGTTGCTATCATTGAGCGTGTTGATTGATTCCCAAAAAAAATAGGAATCCAAAAATAACACAATTCTTCAGACTTTAAGCATTCGCAGAAGGAGCGAAGAGAAATTTGTTGGGACTCACCAACTCTTTCTTCACCGCATACATCACAATTGCCGCGGTATTGTTCACGCCTAGCTTTTGCATGATGTTCTTTCGGTGGGTATTTACGGTATGGGTTGAAAGAAATAACTTCTCGGCTATCTCAACATTGGTGTACCCTTCAGCAATAAGTGTAATCACTTCATTCTCTCTGCTGCTAATAGTGGTTGGCTCGCAGTTGTATGTAGCAACCGCAAGTCCTTCAATGTCAATTGCCTCTTTGCGAATACGGTCAACGATATTTCCGCAAAAGAAAACACTGCCCACAGCAGTCTCACGAACCGAATCTAATATCTCGTTCACATCGCAATCTTTGCGAATGTAGCTGGTCACTCCAGCGCGTAAAGCATTCACAATGGTAGCTCCGCTCTGGTCGGCCGTTAAGGCAACAACCTTCATTTTTGGTTGAAGCTTCAAGGCCTTTGTAATGGTATCTACAGAAAATCCGGGTGCTGTAAAATCTATCAAAAGAATGTCTGCTTCGAAAGAAAGCAGCAATTCATACAAACTATCCGAACTTCCTGCATCGCCAATGATTTCAATGTTTTCGTAGTTCGAAAAAATAGAATGAAGTCCGGTTTGGACAATCTGACTGTTATCGGCAATGATTAATCGAATCATGGCGCGAATATATGTTAAGTAAAACGATTCTAAATAAGAAAGGCGGAATTATTTTTTCGCTAAGCGGTAGGTTACTTGAATGCCGCATCTCAATTGGCTTTCAGCTTGACCAGCTGGGAGGTTCGACGATATTTTTCGTTGAAGGTTAATTCCATAAGCCCATCTTCCTCGGTACACATCGAGCGCGAAGTTCCCCCACGATTGCTTTCCTCCAGTTGAAGTTTCAACAATGCCATAGGAGGTGTCCTGACCTTGTTGCTCAAAGGCAAATCCCATTTGCGGAAGAACAGTGGCACCCAAGGTTGGAATATTCCAACGATAGAATGCAACGGCAGAGAGTACGGACGATTTTCCAAATTGATAACTCAATTCATTTTTCGAAAACACGCGCTCTTGGCCGGTTAGCGCCAGTCCTAGATTTTTTCTTCGAATCACATAATACAAGTTGAAACTGTAGGCGTAGGCGCCTCTTCCCAACTGAAAATAAGCTGGCAATCGAAGCTGTGTCTCGTCGCGCTGCATGTATTTCCCCGTCGGAAGAGCCATTCCAACACCAAGCGTTAAAATGTGTTTAACGGAACGAAAGGAACTGTCCGACGTGTTCACGAATATTCGAGCGGCCCCGATCTGAGCATCACCTATTCCGGTAATGCGCGTTGTTCGTTCGGTTTCAATGCGTGAATTCATTCCAGTAGGAAGGCTGAATGAATAGATCATTTTGTTCGAACTGAACTTGCGGTAGGTAAATTCTTGCTGAAAGAATTGGTCTTTGAGTACTTGGCTGGTCCCATTGAACAGCGCATTCCCTTGAGTGGCTGTGAAGAAGTTGGTCCGGAAGGAAAATTGATTTTGTCCAAACAAGGGAACAACACCTTGAAAATTTCCTGACCCGCCTCCTCCGCAAACATCGCAGGCAAAGGAAGATAGCGAGACCGCCAGAAGCAGTCCCGCCAAAATAATTTTTGCTCTCATCTTACTGGTGCAAATGTTCGAAGGAAATAGCTCCTAATAAATTGGATAAAAACGCTTCGCTTTCTGTTGTGCCAACTTGAATGGTATCGTAAATAGGTGGAGCAATTCCGTTAGCAAAAAGTTTCGAAACATCCACGCTCATGTGCATGATTGGCGAGGCATCTGGCGCTATCGTTAGTAAACTTCCGAAATTATAAACGGGCGAATATGCAACTCCGGTTGAATGAAAAGCAGAATAATTGAAAGGTGAATTTGCGAGGGTTCCGCTGAATGTCCCGAAAACATTGGACGTATCCGTTCCAATGGCCAGTTGAACACCTGTGTAATCGCCATTCGGAATGTTCGACAAGGTGAATACAGCAGTGTTTGGAATGTTTATTTCAATGTGCTGCTGATGTGCACATTCAAAGAAACTCCCGTCGGGTTTCATGAATCGGAAGTGAGAAACGAAGTAATTTCCGGTGTTGAAAATGATGGTATCACCAAGGGTATCGACAAAGGCCGTGTTCAGTTGGAAGTCAGAGGTTCCGAACATGTGTTCCATTTCAATGCCAAGGGTTCCAGTTGTGCCCATCAAATCCTGATCAGGTTCGTGGTGTTTCTCGCAAGATGTAAAAACGAAGATAGCCGCTGCGCATAGCACGGCTAAAAGTGAATGTTTCATGTTGAATGAATTAATTTGATTGTTTGAATACGAAGAGAGAGCTATGGTTTAAGCTCTTTTTGAAAACAAATCAAATTAACACGGCGGATGATCAATTTCTAGAATTGGGTATTTCACAAGTCCTTCCTTGTGAAATGCAAGGGAGGTATTTCCTTCTTTAAATAAATGAAATTCAAAACGAGAAAGATCAGAGGAAACGAAAAAACTCAACTGCAATTGCTGAGCGAAATCAAAGTCTTCTTTTGATTGCTCTTTTTCCTTTGATGCCGATTTCAATTGTTTCTTCAGGGCGCATTTACCGTTGCAATCCATATTCGGATTGTTTTTGTTCGCGCACAAGACCTCTTTGTAGTAGGAAAAATTAATCATGTAATTCAACGAATAGCCCGATTTTACAAGCGTTGGGGCAAGTAAAAGAAGAAAAAGCGAAAGAGCTAAAATTCGTTGCAAAGTATTCGTCTAAAGTGAGCGCAAGTTACTTAGCCTCGTGCTAACTTTGCTGCCCAATGACGAAATTCTTCCTTTTCATTTCGGTTTTTACCGTTTTCACTTTGATCATTGATTTTTATTCTTACCAAGGAATAAAACAATTGACTGAGAAGTATCCAGACTTTTGGAGAAAGCTGTGGCGTCGCCTGTTTTGGTTGCCTTCGGTTCTCTCGCTAGTACTTATTGTTATTGTTTTCATTGGTTCAGAAAAAGAAGTGAAAGGAAGTAATTTCAAGTTCTTTTATTTCGTTACGGGTTTCATTTTTATCGCGCTCGTTCCTAAAGTGGTATTCCTGATTTTTCATTTCATGAACGACCTTGTTCGAATGGCAAAGTGGGGCGGTCGCAAATTGAAGAAACTGCTTTCAAAAAACGAAGACACCAACTTCGAGGAGCAAGAGTCTGATAAGATGACTCGCTTTCAATTCTTCAATCAAGTGGGTTTGGGCGCTGCAGCTTTAACCATGGGCGCTACCTTTTATGGAATTATTAAAGGCAAATACGATTTTAGGGTACGCGAAGAGTCAATCATTTTTCCCAACCTGCCGCTTTCCTTCAACGGATTGCGCATTGTTCAGATTAGCGACGCACATCTGGGAAGCTTTTTAGACAACAGTTTCGAAGAGGTAGACGCCGCTTTAAAGCGCATCAATGCCTTGAATCCCGATGTCATTTTTTTTACCGGAGACTTGGTAAACAACTTGGCCGATGAGGCAGAACCTTGGGTAGACTACTTTAAACAACTGCAAGCTCCTTTAGGGAAATTTTCTATTCTCGGAAATCACGATTATGCCGAATACGTTTACGATCCGAACGACCCAGCAAATGCGCAAATTCTCTCTGAGAACATGTTGCAATTGGAATCCGTGCACGATCGTATGGGCTTCCGTTTGTTGAAGAATGAAAATATTGAATTGGAAAAGCAAGGTGAAAAAATTTCATTGATTGGAATTGAAAACTGGGGAAAAGGACGTTTCTCTAAGCACGGCAAATTAGACGTAGCCATGGCTAACATGCCTCAGAACAGTTTTAATATTTTACTTTCGCACGACCCGAGTCATTGGGAAGCCCAAGTTCTCGGTCAGCAAAAAATAGATCTTACACTTTCCGGACATACACACGGCGCGCAATTCGGAATTGAAGCACCTATGCTGCATATCAAAGCCAGTCCTTCACCTTGGTTTGGATACAAGCGTTGGGGCGGATTGTATCAAGAGGGAAAACAGTATTTATATGTGAACAGGGGATTCGGATTTTTAGGATTTCCAGGTCGAGTAGGAATGCCTCCTGAAATTACTTTGATGACAATTTTTTCGGCATAATCTTGTTCCATAAACAAGGTGTTCATAAACTATGATTAACATTACCTTAATTTTCGAAACCTTTTTGATTTATATTTGGTAAGCCTTTTTAGGAAATTATGTCAAACCAAGAAGTAAAACTACTGCAGCACATTCATGCCGACTACCACAAAGTAGTTGGAGATGTTCTTGTGGAATCCAACTCGGAATTGCTAGTGTTTGCTCACTTTGGTGACTTTACTCCGAACAGGAACGAGCATATCCTTGAAGCAATTTCTTGCACCGACATCAATAAAAAAGATCTTCGTCAGACCACCAAGCGCGTAGTAACTGTTCTGGTTGAAATGTTACAAAACATTTCCATTCACGGTGAGCGCGGTGAAAACGGATTAATGAATGCGTATGCAGTTGTGGCCAAGGGCGGCGATTATTTCAGATTGTGCACAGGGAATATTTTAAATGTTTCTTCAGCGAAGTCGCTCATGCGTCGTCTTGAATTGTTGACCGAATATGATAAAGAAGACCTTCGCTCAAAAATTCGTCAACGCTTGAAAGAAGAAGATTTGAGCGACAAAGGAGGAGCCGGTTTGGGACTTTTAACCATTGCAAAAAAAGCAGAAAAAGGTTGGTCCT
>CALCNZ010000066.1 GCA_937897625.1 uncultured Flavobacteriales bacterium | reverse complement strand
GTGCTCTTCCGATCTACTGAAGAACAAGTGATGGCCGCTATACGTTTCAAGGGCTTCGCCAACGACAGTGATCGCGAGAAGCACAAGCAAGAACTTCTGAATTACCTGAATTCAAAGGGCATTCAGACCAAAGGAAATTTCAAATTTTTAGGATACAATCCGCCTTACCAACTCTTCGGCAGACGCAACGAAGTGGTGATTGAAATTGTTCGATAATATCTGTTGAATGAAATACCTTCGTGATGGAAAAAATCATGAAGCAAAAAAACTATTCCTTATCCTTTCAACATAAATCATTCAAAGTGGTTGAGTGGAGCAAATCCGACAACCCCACTGAACTGATTTTATGCCTGCATGGATTCGGAAGAAATCCGGAAGACTTCGGGTCGTTCGCGCATTCGCTGAAAGACAATGAACGCCTTGTTGCCATTGGCTTTTGGTCTCACGCTGGAAGTGATTCTTTCACAGCTTCAGAGTTAAGAGAAGGATTATCCGTTGAGTCGTGGGTAGAACAATTTCATTTTTTGTTGAATCATTTTCAAGTTGAAAAATGTAAGCTAATCGCCTACAGCATGGGCGGCAGGCTTGGGCTCATGTTGATTCAAAATGCCGGAGAAAAAATATCATCGGCGAAATTCTTGGCAAGCGATGGACTTACGAGAAATAAATTATATGCCTTTACAGTAGGCACTTGGGTTGGAAGAAAAATTGCCAATTGTTTGAAGAAAAATGGAAGTGTTGTCATTGGGCTCGCGAGATTTTTAAAAACGTGCAAGCTACTTCCCGTAAAGTTGTTTCGCTTTGTGGAATACTACATGCATGAGCGTTTCATGCGCGAGCAGGTGTTCGACGTTTGGATGGGCTACCGACATTGCTATCCGGAAATGAGATTAATTGCGCAATCGCTGGAGAAGAATAAAATTCAAATTGAATTTGTATTCGGAAAATACGATGTGATTATTCCCTGGAAGCATGGAGAGAAATTGCGTTCACTCACCACTCATCTTCCGAATGTTGAATGGAAGGTGGTGGAAAAAGGGCACAGACTTATGTAACCTTTGAAAAGCAGTCACTTCATTCATTTCATTCACTTCAGCAGACGCCCGATTCTTTATATAATTTCGCTAAAAATATAATAATGTCATATAGTATATTAAAAGATAAAATTATAGCGAAATACGGAGCCGAAATACGTTATGCCAAAGACTGCGATGTACTGGCAGATATTATTT
>CALCNZ010000065.1 GCA_937897625.1 uncultured Flavobacteriales bacterium | reverse complement strand
ATGTAGAACGCTGTGCAAGCTGAAGCAATTACCAATAGAATGAATACAGGCATGTTGTGCTCCATCGCGTGCGCCAAGATTTGGTCTTTCGAGAAGAAACCTGCGAATGGGAAAATACCTGCGATAGCAAGTGTTCCGATTAAGAAGGTCTTCTGTGTGGTTGGCATATATTTCTTCAATCCACCCATTCTGCGAATGTCTTGTTCTCCGCCCATTCCGTGAATAACAGAACCAGAACCTAAGAACAACAAGGCTTTGAAGAAGGCGTGTGTAATTACGTGGAATACTGCAATGCTATGCGCACCCATTCCCAACGCTACAAACATGAATCCCAATTGAGAAACGGTTGAGTAAGCCAATACTTTCTTAATGTCGTTTTGAGTTAGCGCAATCGTTGCTCCCATTAACGCCGTGATCAATCCTACGTACAACACCAAGTTCGAAGCGGCGTGACTCATTTCGAAAAGATCTCCGTTACGCGCGACCAAGTAGATACCGGCAGTAACCATGGTTGCTGCGTGAATCAATGCAGACACTGGAGTTGGACCAGCCATTGCATCGGGTAACCACGTGTGAAGAGGGAACTGCGCACTTTTTCCCATTGCTCCAATGAATAAGAAGATGGCAATGGTAGTGATTAATGAAGGAGACAGTGAAGCAACTTTTCCGTGGTTGAATAATTCAACATAATTCAATGTTCCGGTGTTGCTGAAGATTAAAATCATAGCGACGATTAATCCAAGGTCACCCACACGATTCATGATGAAAGCCTTTTTAGCGGCTTCGTTATTCGCGTGTTCTTTGTACCAGAATCCGATAAGCATGAATGAACAAACACCTACGCCTTCCCATCCAACGAACAACGTTACAAGGCTGTCGCCAAGAACTAGAATCAACATGAAGAAAACGAACAGGTTCAAGTAGGCGAAGAAGCGATTGAATCCTTCGTCATGACTCATGTACCCTGAAGAGTAAATGTGAATAAGGAAACCTACTCCAGTAATGAATAGGAGGTAGGTTGAAGAAAGTGAATCTACCAAGAACGCCAAGTCAATGTGAAGGCTTCCCGCGTGAATCCATTCGAACACTTTCACAGTGACTGCTTGGTGTGAATGAAGTTGACTGTTGAAGACAATCAATGAAACAACGAACGAAGCGAATATGGCTCCCGAACCAATGATGGTCGTGAGTTGCTTCGAAGTGTTTTTCCCGAAGAAGACTTGATAAAGAAATCCAACAAGTGGGAAAAGAGGTACGAGAGTAATTAATTTTTCCATGGTTTATCCCTTCAAGTTGTTTAACGCGTCAGTATCTGTCGTGTGTAAGTTGCGGTAAAGCATCATCAGAATGGCCAATCCTACTGCAACTTCCGCAGCGGCAACAACCATAATGAAGAATACGAATACTTGTCCAGATGTATCTCCGTGTACTTTCGAAAAAGCAACAAGGGCAATGTTCACCGCGTTCAGCATAAGCTCAATGCACATGAACATAAGAATGGCATTTCTGCGCATAAGAACTCCGAAAACGCCAAGAGCGAATAGGGCAGTGCTTAACCAGAGGTAATGCTGTATGGTAATGTTCGGAAGGATTTCCATAATTACGATTTTGAGGTTTCTTTTTTAGATAAATAAACGGCTCCAACCATAGCGGCAAGGAACAACACAGACGCCAATTCGAACGGCAACAAGTAATCTTTATACAAGACCTTACCGAGGTTCTGAACCAATCCGGCATCTCCTGCCATTGGAGCTTTGCCCATAACCATGGTCGACTTCGAAATAAGTGAAACCAAGATGAGCATGATGCTGCATGAAGAAACCACTGCGGCCACTTTCACCCAAGATTTTGTTTTCTCTTCTTGTTCTTCATTCAAATTCAACATCATGATGACATAAAGGAACAATACCATGATGGCTCCAGCATATACGATAATGTGAACAGCTGCAAGGAATTGCGCATTCATTAAAAAGTAATGTCCTGCTATGCTGAAGAACGTTACGATTAGATAAAGAACGCTGTGTACTGGATTCTTGCTTAAGATCACAGCGAGTCCGCTGAAGATGGCCAAGAATGACAGAAAGTAAAAAGCAATTTCGGTTAAGCTCATTG
>CALCNZ010000064.1 GCA_937897625.1 uncultured Flavobacteriales bacterium | reverse complement strand
TATCCATCTCACCAACTCTTCTGTTTCTGGACGAGGGATTAAGACCGCTGGAGAAACATGCAAGTCCATCCCGAAAAAGTAGGCCTTTCCTATAACATACTGAAGCGGTTCTTTATTCGCGATGCGCTTAACGGCTTTGTAGACCAAGAGCATTTGCGATTCGCTAATGGATTCGTTGGCCTTCACAATTAAATCGGCTGAAGACAAATTCAAATAATGACGAAAGAGCTCATTCACGACGTTGCGCGATTCGCGGGCATCGTAGACCTCTCCCACTCGCTGAAGTGCATAGTCTTTCAGCGTTCCAATTTTGTTGTTCGGAAGAATGTGGTTCATTTCACAAAGAAGAAACCGTATCTCTTTACTCCTACTTTCAACACATATGAATTCGATCCTGCATCGGTTGAGACAACTTCCAATCCATCGGTGCTCACTTTTCCTTTCCAATAGCTTGGTAGTGTAATGTTCACATTCCCCTCGCCTTTCGCGAAGACGGCAATGGAAATTTTATCGAGGTATTTGCGCGCAATCACCAACGCCTTTTCGTCGGCTTGCATCACATAGGTTTCACCATAAATCAACGGTAAGTTCTTTCTTCTCAGCTTCACCAATTTTTGTGTTGAAGTTCGAAGCGCTACTTCTTCGTTATTCAATTGATCGAAGCGCATCATGCGTCTGTTGTCGGGATCATTGGCTCCGGGCATTCCAATTTCATCTCCGTAATAAATACAAGGGATTCCAGGCACCGACATTAAAAATGCGGTGAGCTGTTCCAAGCGAACATAACCAATGTTGTCTTTGTGTTCAATCTTGCGCGACCATCCTGCAGCCTTCGGGTTCTCATCGAACTTCACACTTCCGTCGGCGTATGAAATGAAACGCGCGCGATCTTGGTTGCCCGTGATGTTGCCCATCATGTGATGCGAACCGTAATACTTCGCGCTCTCTTGAATGACTCTTCCCAAATTCGCGAAGCTGGTTTCAGGTTTTGCGAAAGCATCCACTGCAGCATCATACAAATTGAAATCGAACTGCGCGTCCATTTGCTCGCTTCCGATATACGATTGAATAAGTTCAGGACTTCCGTAGGTCTCTCCAATTTGAAAAACATTCTTTCCACTTGCCTTCACCTTGGAAGTGAGTGTTGTCCAGAATTCTGTGCGGATGTGCTTCGTAGCGTCGTGACGAAATCCGTCGAGGTCGTAATTATTCACCCAAAACATGGCAGTGTCTGTGAGGGCGTTCACTACTTCCGGTTTCGAAAAATCCCATGTCGGAAGGAAGACATCGAACCAGGTGGTTAAGCGCTGATCGTCCCAACGTTCGGTGTTCATGCTTCCGTCTGGAAGGTACAATGGCGTAACCCAATCTTTGTGCTCCTTGATTAAGGGATGATCCTGATGAACGTGGTGGGCAACGTAATCGAGGTACACATTCATTTTGTGTTTGTGTGCCACCTTCAATAAATTTTTGAATTCTTCTTCTGTTCCGAAGCGATCATCGATGGTGCGAAGTGAGGTTGGCCAGTAGCCGTGGTATCCGCTGAACATGCTGGTTTCTCCGCCTTTGTCCCAAAGCCCCCAAGCGCCTTCCGCGTTTTTTGTAATGGGTGAAATCCAAATGGTATTCGTCCCCAACTTCTTGAAATATCCGTCATCGATCGCTTGCGTAATTCCAACTAAATCACCACCCAAATTGTTTGCGATAGGCTTAATGCGCGGGTCGTTTGTTGGACGATCGTTTTCTTTCTTTCCATTTTTAAAACGATCCACCATAGCGAAGTACATGACTGTAGCGCGGGTATCTTTTCGTTT
>CALCNZ010000063.1 GCA_937897625.1 uncultured Flavobacteriales bacterium | reverse complement strand
ATCTCAGCAGATGCGCTTGATATGATGTATTTGGAAGAAGATCAATTGACATGGGCACGCGCTGCTGGAGACGAGGAAGATTCGGGTGAAGTAGAATTTCACAAAGATTCAAACGGAGCAATTTTGCAAAATGGAGATACAGTAACATTGATCAAAACGCTTGAAGTAAAAGGATCGCAAGTGAAAGCGAACGTAGGTGTTGCCGTGCGTAACATTCGTTTGGTTCATGACAATGTGGAACAGATTGAAGGGAAAATAGACGGGCAGCAAATTGTAATTCTAACGAAATTCGTGAAGAAGTCTTAACGACCAATCTTAAGAATAGTTTAACATTCGTCACATTTAAATTAAGATGTGCAAACTACTTTCGCCGCATGTTAAATGTGGCTAAAGCAACACTCACCCTTTTCACAGTTATTCTAGCTTATTTAAACGGCTTCTCGCAGTGCGTGGGACCAACTGTTTCTAGTTTTCCGTATGACGAAAATTTTGAAAGTGCACCTGCTTGGACTGTAAGCGGAACGAACAGCGATTGGGCATGGGGCACTCCGGCAGGAAGTTTTATCAATACAGCTGGAGGAGGCCAAAAGTCTTGGGTAGCAGGTGGTTTGAACGGAAACGGTTATAATTTATCGGAGCAGGCTTATTTACTTTCGCCTTGTTTCAATTTCTCTTCGGTTGTCAATCCTTGGATTCAATTCAAAATATTTTGGGAATGTGAATACCATTACGACGGAATGGTTCTTCAGTCTACCGTTGACAACGGCGCTACTTGGGTGAACGTGGGTGCTTACGGTGATCAGGTGAATTGTTTGAATCAAAATTGGTACAACTACGCGAACATCAATTGGCTAACGTCAATTCCAGTAAAGCACGGCTGGTCGGGCAGAACCGAACCTACTGTTGGAAATTGCCAAGGCGGAAATGGAAGTATGGGTTGGGTGGTAGCTTCGCATTGTTTAGACGGATTGGCTGGCGAACCGCAAGTGCAATTTCGATTTTTATTTGGAAGCGGAACCACATGTAATGGATACGACGGTGTTGCGCTAGACGACATTCACATTGGTGAAGCTCCTGTTTTAAATCCGACAATCACATCGAATTGTGTGAATGCTTCAACCGTTTCTTTCAATGTCAATTCCAACGGATGCCCACCCAATGCAACATGGAATTTTGGAGATGGAAGTGCATCGGTAAACTCATCTCCGGGCACCGCTGTTAATCACACTTACACAGCACCTGGAATTTACAATGTGACCGCAACTGTTGGAGGCCTATGTTACGCGAATGCATCCATCAGCACTTCAGTAACCATATTGCAAGTGCAACCCACTGCCGTTTCCCCATCTTGTTTCAACGACGCGAATGGCTCGCTTACTTTATCGGTCTTACCTGCAAGCGCGCAGAATGTGACATATGCTTGGGCGAGTGGAGGATCGGGCAACGCCTTGCAAAATATTGGCGCCGGAACGTACAGTGTGGTCATTAACGCAACAGACGCCTGCACTCTGAATTACTCGACCACGTTAAGCAACCCTGCACAAATTCAAGTGACTGCATCAAGCACGAATGCTGCTTGCGGAATGTCTAATGGAACTGCGAATTGCAACGTTCAAAATGCGCAGGGTCAGTTGACTTATCTCTGGAATAATTTGTCTTCAACGCAACAGATTTCGAATTTATCAAGTGGAAATTACTCCGTGAATGTTACAGATGGAAACGGCTGCACGGCTTCCGCTTCGACGACTGTAGGGGAAACGGCTTTGCCTCCTTTAACCATTCAATCCATTCAACAAATAACCTGTAACGGAGCCAATAACGGAAGCGTGGTTGTTGGTGCTTCAGGAATGGAAAATTTATTGAATTGGGTTTGGACACCCAACGTGTCTTCAACAAACACGGCTAGTAATTTGGCACCAGGAACATACAATGTTTCTGCAGGGCTTTCCGCGAACTGCAGCTCATCGGTGAGTTTTACTATTGTTGAACCATCTCCGCTAAATTTATTTTTAACGGCCGTGGATCCTGTTGTGATTCAAGGAAACTTGGCTTCAATAAATACCAGCGTAACCGGAGGAACAGCGCCCTATGCCTACAACTGGAATTCGGGATGGAATTTTTCAGAAACGTTCGATTACCAAATAGATCAAACCACTTTTTTCGATGTAGTTGTTACCGATGCGAACGGATGCACTGCTGAGGATACGCTTACCATACAAATGATAACGCCTGTTTCGAATGAAGTGTTTTTGTACATCCCGAATTGCATTACACCCAATGGCGATGGAATTAACGATGTGTTTGTTCCTATTTATTCGAATTTAAAAAGTCCTACAATGAAAATTTTCAATCGTTGGGGCGATGTGATTTTTGAAAGCAAGAACGAACATGATTTTTGGTACGGACAGGTTCATGACGGAGAGTATTACGCCCAAGACGGAGCGTACACGTATTTGTTTTCGGCATTGAATAACTACCAAGAAAATATTTATCGAACTGGTCACGTCGTTATTATTCGATAAATTTCAAAACTTATTTATTGAAAAGAAGGCGGGAAACCCAGCATTGAAAGGCTTTTCAGTCGCTAATGCGATTGAGTTATGCCATATGTGATTCTTGCTTTTTTGTTTGAATGAAAAGTCATTTGCAAGAAAAAATTTATGCTTGCAAAAACATTTGGCAGCGCTGTTTACGGCGTGAATGCCTACCTCATTACGATTGAAGTTCACGCCGACAAAGGCACGTTGGTGAACATGGTTGGGTTACCAGACACTTCTGTGAAGGAAGCGCAACAGCGCATTCGCGCGGCTTTTACCAATTCTGGAATGAAAAATCCCATTCGGAATTATACCATTAATATGGCACCTGCAGATATTCGGAAAGAAGGAACGGCTTATGACTTGCCGCTTGCACTGGGTCTTTTAGCGGCCACGGAACAAATTCCGAATGAAACACTTTCGAAGTATATTATCATGGGGGAACTTTCATTAGACGGAAGTATTCGTCCGATTAAGGGTGTGTTGCCCATGGCCATTCAAGCCAAGCGCGATGGCTTTGAAGGTATTATTGTTCCCATTGAAAACGCACCTGAATGTGCAGTGGTAGATGGATTGAAAATTTATGGAGCATCGTGCATTTTAGATGTCGTGAATTTTTTCAAGGGCGAAGGAAAGTTGGAATCGTTTCCATTTATGAAAGAAAAATTTCAGTCGTTGCAGACGCAACATTTTGCGTTGGATTTTACCGATGTGAAGGGACAAGAAAATATCAAACGCGCGTTTGAAATTGCGGCTTCAGGTGGACACAATCTTATTCTCATTGGTCCGCCTGGCGCGGGAAAGACGATGTTGGCGAAGCGGCTTCCTTCGATACTTCCACCCTTGTCGTTAGACGAAGCGTTAGAGACCACGAAGATTCACAGCGTAGCTGGAAGATTGAAAAAACACGATGCGTTAATTGTGAATCGTCCGTTTAGAAGTCCACATCACACGATCTCGGACGTCGCGCTCGTAGGCGGCGGATCATATCCGCAACCGGGAGAAATTTCATTGGCACACAACGGTGTTTTATTCTTGGATGAATTGCCCGAATTTAAACGAACGGTGTTGGAAGTTATGCGTCAACCATTGGAAGATCGCAACGTAACCATTTCGCGCAGTAAGTTCAGTGTTGAATATCCCGCGAGCTTCATGTTGGTGGCCTCCATGAACCCATGCCCATGCGGCTATTTCAATCATCCGGAAAAGGAATGTACCTGCGGCTCTGGCGTGGTGCAGCGTTACTTGAGCAAAGTCAGTGGACCGTTGTTGGACCGAATTGATTTGCATGTTGAAGTGACACCGGTTCCGTTTGCGCGTTTGCATGAGCAGCGTTCGGGTGAACCAAGTGTGGGTATTCGTGAGCGCGTGACGAATGCGCGTAAGCTTCAATCGGAGCGATTTAGCGAGAGCAAAACGAATTACAATGCACAGATGAACACACAAGAGTTGAAGACGCATTGTGCCTTGGATGAAGCCAGTTCAGAGTTGTTGAAGTTGGCGATGAATAAGCTTCAGCTTTCGGCTCGCGCTTACGAGCGCATTTTGAAAGTTGCTCGAACCATTGCCGATTTAGACGGAAAGGAAAAGATTGAAAGCACTCATATCTCCGAAGCCATTCAATACCGAAGTTTAGATCGGGAGAATTGGGGAGGGTAGGGTTAACGGTTTTTTACAAAGCGCACTCCCATTGTACTTGCCTTAATAACAAATCTAGAAGGTATATACCATTTCAGCCCAATTGAAAACGCCATAGCTCCATCGTCATATGAAGTCCAGTAGGCTCTTTTCTCTAAATTGATGAGTAGCTTATATTTTACCATTGTCTCCATTTCATCTTTAGTGGGCAGTCTCCAACCGTCTCCCATTGTATTTGCGATGGCAACAGCGTTGTTCCAATTAATATATCCTGGAACATCATTTTCTGCAACTTCAAAAGGAAGGGGATTGGGTATGCGTTGTCCGGTTATTTTATTGAGGATATATTTTTCTTCAGACATATTAATATTGTATTGATTTGTATTTATCAGAATTGCCTTTCAATTCTTCTTGGATTTATTTCAATTCTTTTTCTGTTGTATCTTGAGAATTAGAAGGAAGATTTTTACTGTAGCATTCAATGAGTTTAGCAGATTGATCGGCAGGAGAAAGTTCTTCTGTTACCCAAGCACAACCCTCAGATTTTGCTTTGATTTCCTTTTGTGAAAGTAGCATGTCATCTGTTAAGGCAGCTTCAA
>CALCNZ010000062.1 GCA_937897625.1 uncultured Flavobacteriales bacterium | reverse complement strand
TCATGACGTACTGGAACCCGATCGAGCGCTTCGGCGTCCAAGAGTTTGCAGCAGAGATCGCAAAGCGTGGCGGTTCTGGCGTGATCACTCCTGACCTCACCATTGAAGAATCCGCAGACTGGAATAAATTCACCACCGAAAGTGATGTCAATCGTATTTATGTAGTTGCACCCAGCACTGGGGATGCCCGACTTCCGCAAGTAACTTCACAGTGTTCTGGCTTTGTTTACGCAGCTAGCTTGATGGGCGTTACTGGAACACGTACTTCAGTATCTGGAAACGCGCGTTCACTTGTCGAGCGAATTCGCACCACCACTGACACACCAGTGTCGGTTGGTCTGGGAGTATCCACGGCGGAACAAGCACATGAAGTTGCACAATATGCCGATGGCGTAATCGTTGGTTCTGCATTCATTCGACAAATCCAAGACGCTTAACATTTCAAAAAGTTACAGAACATGAAAAATAAATCGTGAGAAAGGTCACCAATACCACATCCTTTCAAGATTACTTTCGCACAATGAAAATCACAAGCGTTATTTTCTTAATTCTATTTGCATTCAATTCCTTCGCACAGGAATTTCCATACACCGTTGTCTTGAATCCCGTTTATTCCAGTCAGGACATTGCCCTGCAATCTTTCGCATACGGAACCTGGCAGAACAGAGTGTTGTTAATTGGTGGAAGAAAAGACGGTCTTCACCAACGTCAACCTTTCGCGTCTTTCGCTGCAGAAGGAATGCCTTCAAACATTTCCATTCTCGATTTGAATGATTACAGCTCCACTCCAGTGGAATTCGATATTATAGATACCGCTCTCCTTGAGCAGTTCGCTTCCTCCAACATTCAATTCTATCAGACCGATAGCATTTTGTGGTTGGTAGGTGGATATGGCTACAGCAACACTTCTCAAGATCACATCACCCACCCCATGCTCACAGCCATTAACTTGAAGACTTTCTTTGAAGCGCAAGATAATGGGACGTACGCTTTTGAAAGTTTCGATTTCATTACCGACGATCGCTTCGCAGTTACAGGTGGAAGTTTGAAGAAACTCGACGAGGTCTTTTACCTTGTGGGCGGACATAAATTCGAAGGGCGTTACAATCCCATGAATGGACCTTCCTTCACCCAGACTTACACCGAAAAAATATCTCGTTTCATTCCGACATTAACTGAAGCCGGAATTCAAGTGGAATGGCTCCCTGAATTCAATGATCCAGCTTTACTTCACCGAAGAGATTTAAATGTGTTGGAAGGAATTGATGCAAACGGTCAAATGAATTTCACCCTATTCAGTGGTGTTTTCCAGCATGTCGCAGATCTTCCTTTTACCAATTGTGTTGAAGTATATCCATCTGGAATTGCTGAAGTTCCTGAATTTCAACATCTACTGAATCAATACCACTGCGGTCATGTTTCGCTGTTCGATGCACAGTCACAAAAACAACATTATTTATTTTTAGGCGGAATTTCAGAATACTTTTTCGAAAGTGATGTACTTACTCAAAATGTTGATGTTCCCTTCACAAAGAACATTGCATGCGTTACTCGTAATGCAAAAAACCAATGGGTGGAAGAATTGAGCTTATCGCTTATGCCCGGATATTTAGGATCTGGCTCTGAACTAATTCTGAATGAAAATCTTCCAATGATTTCAAGTGAAATCATTGATTTGAATACTGCTTATG
>CALCNZ010000061.1 GCA_937897625.1 uncultured Flavobacteriales bacterium | reverse complement strand
TCCCTACACGACGCTCTTCCGATCTAGCAATGGTCTTTACTGTAACATTTGTTGGATAAAGGAAAGTCTGCGGCGAAATTCCCTTTGAATAAATGTATTCGAACAGGTGATTGTTTTCTGGAAAAACGAGCGAATCGTTATCGAAATAAACGCGGTCAATGGCTCCCGTTTTTTCGTTCACGGTGTAATCATAAATGGCTTTTGTCTTCCGAATAGGTCGGTTTTCAACATAATTAAATTTGACTTGAGCAGCGAGATTCGCATACTGATTCAATGCAGAATCGAGAAAAGATTTCTTAATGCGCCATTGTTCCGTAGTGAAAAATATTTCCGGATCAGAAATGCTGCACCACGATCCCCACGTGTGCTCGTGAAAGAGAACGATGTTTTTTTGAAGTTGAAAAAGTTTCTCTTGAATGTGTTTCGACGGTGGAAGTTTTGCAATGTGCTTTTCCAATTGAACCGTCTTCCTTGCAAGGTCTCTGTTCGCTAACTCTTCTTCGGCTGTTGAATAAGCGCCGTCTTCCCAATACGGAGAGATTTCACCAGTAACAGTGCGAAGTGATTCTCCATAACGGTTTTCAAATTCACTGAAAAGCTTGTCAACGCTTGAAAGCGTGAGCTTCGGAGAAGAGTAGCGGGTGTTCCAGTTATTCACGAACGTGACTAACGATGTGTCAACCGGACCGTTGTCGGCATTCTTCGTGTAACGCAATTGCACCAATTCATAAGGATATTTTTTATCCATCAACTCATTGATGTAAGCCGAAATTTTATTCTCCCACTTCACTTGCTTTTCATTCTCTTGAATGTTGTGGAAATAAGAATAGCCTTTTCCTGCAGTCCAGACCAAAAGCTTTTTTTTAGGCTCATTCAGTGGAGACCAATAGTAAATATCGTCGCCGCACTCACGTATCACTTTCCCCACGCGGTCGCCATGATCGGCATGCGTTTCAACATAGTTCGGTCCAAGCGATAAATACGGAATGTTATTTTGAACGTACATGTTCAATGCGTCGTAAGTAATTCCGGGAATGTCGGTAATCATCGCATTCTTTATGCGAATGCCGTATTCTTTTTCTAGGCGCTTCGCGTAAGCAACAATCCAATTGAGTTCTTCAGGCTGACACAAGCCATTCAACACATTCGCGTAGTTCGCAGAGAGTACAATGCGACCTTCTTTTACTTTTTGAATGAACAGCGCAATATCTTCTTTCGACGCTTGCTTCATGAAATTATCGACTGCCCACAAGCTTTCGATGTGCCAGATGGGTTGACAGTCGCCCTTTTCAGGAACAACGCTCCAGCGAATGGCTTTGTAAATATTTTCAGTTTGAATTTTTTCAACTTCGGTTTGAAGATGAGAATAGCCAATGTCGTTGTGGGAATGATGAATAATGTGGAAGTCGAAATTCTTTCTCGGTTGAATAGCCACCAATTCGGTATGCACCAATTTCTTTCCGAGGTAATAGCGAAGCGTATCAATGCCGGTGAAATCGGCAGGATAACTTTCAATGGAAATGGTATTGTATCCGGTGGTAACGGGAAATGTATTTTCAAAATACTTCGAAACAACCGTCATGCTTGGCGTCTTGAAATGCAAATATGGAAAGTCAACAGCCACATTCAATTGCAATTTGTTGCTCTTTCGTAACACCAATTGCGTAGGCGAAGTAATCATTTTCAAGGAACGCTTGTACTCGAAAATCATCAGCCAATCGCGACTTTCAGCGTTCACGCCAACGACAGTTAATTCTCCTTTTTGAATGAGTCTATCTGGAATTTCTATTCGAAGAAATCCGAAAGCGTCTTTATTAATGTCTTGCTCCAAGCTTCGAAATTCAAAAGAAATGTCGTCATCGCTTCTTCCTGCTTTAGTTGTTCCAAGCGGTTCTTTTGGTGAAGTTTCGAAATGAAACAATTCCTTTCCATCTATCGAAAAAATGAATTCACGATTACCGCTGCTCGTGCCGGTTGAATGTCCAAGAAGGAGTTCAAAAGTTCGAAGTTCACTTTCAGATTCTTCCATTTCAAGTTGAAGGGTAATGGGTGAATTTCCGTTCGCTCTTGTCAATAGCGCCGTGTTCGCGAATTCATGCAAAGGAGAGAAGTATTTAATTTCTTCTCCAGAGATTTTACTTGCATATCCAAGCGAAGGGGGAATCTCCTGCGCGCAGAGCGTTAACTTCAAAGTGAAAAGAAGAAATATGATTGTAATGTTTTTCAAATTGAAAGTCATATTGTCGAATATAAAAAAATATCTTATTTGAAAAGATTAATATATTCTCCTGATTTACATTGACTGATACGCATGGTGGAGCTTTTTTGTTTTGGTGTAAATATAGATTTTCATATTATCACTTAATAGTTTTTCTGAAAATATGATTTGAAGGAATTATGTGTTTCTCGTCTTTATCTTCGTTCCATGAAATCGAAATTGCCAAACGTAGGAACTACTATCTTCACAACCATGTCCGCCCTTGCTGTGCAAGAAGGCGCGTTGAATTTGGGACAAGGATTCCCAGGATTTCCAATCGATGAAAAACTAATTGACTTGGTGACCAAGGCCATGAAGGACGGATTCAATCAATACGCTCCCATGCCCGGTATGCCTGTGCTTCGACAAATAATTGCAGAGCAACTCAATGCTCGTCACGGCTGCAACTACGATTGGAATACGGAAGTAAACATCACCGCGGGTGCTTCGCAAGCCATCTTTACGGCTATTTCAACATTGATTTTTCCTGGAGACGAAGTGATTTTGTTTGCTCCCGCATACGACTGTTATGCACCTGCAGTAGAGTTGAACGGAGGGAAGGTGGTGTGGATTGAATTGGAAGGTGAAGACTTTCACATTCCTTGGGACAAAGTGAAGGCCGCTATGAACGATCGTACAAAATTGATGTTGGTGAATACGCCACACAATCCGACAGGCGCGGTGAATACGTTAGATGATGCGCACAAGCTTTTAGATGTGGTTCGCGATACAAATGTGTTTGTGATTTCTGATGAAGTGTATGAGCACATTGTGTTCGATGGAAAAAAGCACGAGAGCTTGGCGCAATTTCCTGAGCTGCGCGAGCGCATGATGTTGGTGTATTCTTTCGGGAAAACGTTTCATGCTACTGGATGGAAATTGGGCTACGCGGTGTGCGGTGCCAAGTGGATGGTTGAATTCCGAAAGCAACATCAGTTCAACGTCTTCACGTGCAATGCGCCGTTTCAAATTGCCATTGCCGAATACATGAAGACGGTTGACTATTCTGAGATTTCGCGCATGTATGAGCTTAAGCGAAATTTATTTGTGGAAGCACTTGCGGGCAGCTCCTGGAGAGCGTTGCCGTGCGCTGGATCATATTTCCAAGTGCTCGATTACAGTGAAATTTCAAACGAATCCGATTTCGATTTTGCAGTGAAGTTGAACAAAGAAGCGAAGGTCACAAGCATTCCGCTTTCACCATTTTATGAGAACGGAAGTTCAGAAAAACGTTTGCGTTTTTGTTTCGCGAAAGAAGATCACGAGTTGCTTGAAGCAGCCAATCGATTAAAGAACTATATTCGTTAGAATGAAGCGGATTCTAATCCTTCTTTGCTTTTTTCAAACGTTGATGATGAACGCGCAGTTTCGTCAACTGAATCCTATGGCTTATTTGGGTTCTAGATCGGAAGAGCGTCGTGTAGGGAAAGAGTGTCTTCGCCTGTGTAGAT
>CALCNZ010000060.1 GCA_937897625.1 uncultured Flavobacteriales bacterium | reverse complement strand
CACTAAGCCCGAATCGAGCGCTTAATCCAGAAGCCGGATAAGTGTAATTAACTCCCAAGCCAAAAGTTCTTTTTCCACTTTTTCTGCGTGGAGCAAAAAGCTCTGATTCCCTTGACTTCATTCCGCTCTGCGCAACCACTGCACCGAACGACATTGCACTTAAAACAAGCGCTAAGAATAGTTTTTTCATTTTAATTAAAGTTTAGTGCTTCAAATATAAACAAGATATTTACACTATTTGCACATATATGTGCTTTTTTGTTTCCGTAAATGGTTTGAACTTGCACACATGGCTGTGCACCGTGGACAAATATTAGACAACGCAATTCGCGAAAAAGGAATAACCTTCGCAGCAGCAGCAAAGCGTTGTAAAATAAGCAGAAGAACACTCTACAACTACCTCGAAAATCCTGAACTTCCCTGGCAAAAAATCATCGAATTCGAAGAAAACCTTCAACTCGATTTGGGAAAGTACTTTACACAATTGAGAAAATACAAATCTGTAAAGTCAGAACCCCTCGTTCTTCAAGAACCACAAGAAGCCATTTACTGGAGAAATAAATACATTGAGCTACTCGAGAGATACGCTTTGCATCTAGAAGCACGCTGAGGTCTGCGACGAATGTGCAAGCACAAATGCCCTTTGGGCGAATCTCTTCGAGGAATGCTTCGTGAGCCCCTTGGGGCGACATTACCCGCGTAGCGCGGCTGTTAGGCCGCGCGAGAGGGGGCGGTTCTCGCATAAATGTGCATAAGGTGAGAGACGTTGTTATCTCGCTGGAACGAATCTTTTGCTTGATCATCGTTGGCATGGGCTAACACCCATGCCTCCCCGTTTATTTCACCCCTTCGGGGCTAGTATCCGTCGCAGACATTCGTCGTAGACACTCGTGCTTGCACATTCGTTGCTTCGCAACATTCTACTGCGTAAGCAGTTTCCCCGCCGTCTTCGCCACTACCTCTTCCAACGTAACATCCGGAGCCAATTCAACCAAATGAAATGCGCCGTCGCGAATGTCGAAAACACCCAAATCCGTAACTACTTTTTTAATGCAATGAATGCCCGTTAATGGCAAACTGCATTGCGGCAATAACTTCGAATTACCCGCCTTATCGCAGTGTTGCATAGCAACAATAATATTCTTCGCGCTAGCCACCAAATCCATGGCACCGCCCATTCCCTTCACCATCTTACCCGGTACTTTCCAATTCGCAATGTCGCCGTTCTCACTCACTTCCATGGCGCCCAAAATAGTTAAGTCCACTTTCTGCGCGCGAATCATTCCGAAGCTCATAGCACTATCGAAAATAGAAGAGCCATCGCGCAAGGTTACCGTCTGCTTCCCTGCGTTAATCAAGTCCGCGTCTTCTTCTCCTTCAAATGGAAATGGGCCCATGCCCAATATTCCGTTCTCGCTTTGCAACTCCACTTCCATTCCTTCCGGAATGTAGTTGGCCACTAACGTGGGAATTCCAATGCCTAAGTTCACATACGTCCCGTCTTGAACTTCTTGCGCAATGCGCTTCGCTATTCCAATTTTATCCCAAGCCATAATTATACTCTTTGACGAACAGTACGCTGCTCAATTCTTTTTTCGTAATTCACTCCCTGAAAAATGCGGTGCACATAAATACCCGGTGTATGAATGTGGTCTGGATCTAACGTTCCAAGCGGCACCAATTCTTCCACTTCAACAATGGTAATCTTTCCGGCCATGGCCATCATAGGGTTGAAGTTGCGCGCCGTGGAACGAAACACCAAGTTGCCCATTGCATCGCCCTTCCAAGCCTTCACCAAGGCGAAGTCTGCATCGAATGCTTCTTCCATCAAGTACTTCTTTCCCTTGAACTCGCGCACTTCTTTTCCTTCCGCCACTTCCGTTCCAACACCTGCAGGCGTAAATACTACAGGCATTCCGTATCCTGCAGCCATGCAACGCGTGGCCAATGTTCCTTGCGGAATGAGTTCCACTTCCAATTCGCCACTTAACATCTGACGTTCGAATTCTGCATTCTCGCCAACGTAAGAGCTAATCATCTTTTTCACTTGCTTTTGCTGCAACAACAAGCCCAATCCGAAGTCGTCTACTCCGGCATTGTTCGAAATACAGGTGAGATCTTTCACCCCCATTTTCACCAATTCGGTAATGCAATTTTCCGGAATACCACACAAGCCAAATCCGCCCACCATGAGCGTCATTCCTGAGGTTATTCCCTCACATGCTTCTGCCGCAGAAGCTCTTACTTTATTAAATCCCATAGTCTAGTTTATTCTGGCACATCGCCGTCAAATTCCAATTCTCCGTTGAAAAATTCTTCCATACTGCCGTCTTCCCCTTCGTAGAACAAGTCTCCCATTCCACCGCTGGTACATTGAAAACGCAACGGATCGTATTCGGAAGGCGCTTCGAAATCGCCTTTCGATATTGAAATTTTCGGATCTCTGTAAATGCTGTTCATGTAATACCCGAATATCGGAAGCCCTGTATTGGCGCCTTGTCCAAGTGCTGTGCTCGAGAAACGAACCGTTGGATCTTGTGCACCCACCCAAACACCCGTTACCAAATCTGGTGTCATTCCAATGAACCATCCGTCGGTGTTATTTTGCGTAGTACCCGTCTTTCCCGCCAACGGGTAAGGAATCTTTCCATACTTCGGATTGGAACGAATACGCGATGCTGTTCCGAAATCACATACCCCTTTCATGAGCTTCACTGTTTCGAAGGCAATGCCCGGCTCTAACGCCTGATCTATCACCGGATCTGCTTCATAAATCAAGTTTCCATTCTTGTCTTCCACACGCATAATGAATGTGGGTTCTATGTACAAACCGTGATTCACCAGCGATGCCTGAGCTCCCACCAATTCATACACCGAAAGTTCACAAGCCCCTAAGGCAATGGAATACGCCATGGGAATATAACTTTTGACGCCCATGTGACGCATCATGGCGATCACCGGTTCGGGTCCGAAACGCGCAATTAGCGTGGCTGCTATGGAGTTCACCGATCCCGCCAAGGCCTTCGCCATGGTGTACGTTCCACCCGCTCCGCCCTTCGGGCACCAACGTGTTCCATTCGGTAAATCTATACATCCGGCGCCCGTTATCTGATCGCACGGCTTCATGCCCATACGCATGGCCATGGCGTAAATGAAGGGTTTGAATGTTGATCCAACCTGACGTTTCGAAAGAAAGACGTTGTCGTATTTGAAGTACTTGTAGTCTATACCACCTACCCACGCCTTCACGAATCCGTTTCGCGGATCAACAGACATAAGACTGGCGTGCAGAATGGTTTTGTGATAAACAATGCTGTCATAAGGAGTCATGGTGGTATCTCTGTAACCGCCGTGTCTGTAAACTGTCATGCGAACAGGCTTGTTGAATTCCGCAAGGACTTCCTCTTCGGAACGCATGTTCCATGTGTGTCCGCAGCCACCTGCATCTTCCTTACAATGGAAATGTCCGTTGGTGGTTTCAATGTACGAGGCTGGCCTTCCACAATCTGGACACATTTTTCCTGAAAGCTTCTTGTAACGATCACTGGTGGTAATGGCCTTCTTCATAATGGCCTCTTTGTCTGCGCTTGAAATGCCCGAGTAAAATGGATATTTATCTTTCGGACGTTGCCTCACATTTCGTGTGAAAGCAGGCTGAAGCTCTTTGCTCAAATGCTCTTCCACAGCGGCTTCCGCATGCACCTGCATGTTCTTATCTAAGGTGGTGTACACCTTCAATCCGTCTTCATATATGTTGAAAGGGGTACCGTCTCCTTTCTTGTATTTCAACTCGCCATTCGCTTCGCGCGTCTCTAAAATTTCTGTGAGTTTATGTCGAACCGCTTCGCGGAAATACGGCGCCTGTCCCTCGTCGTGCGACACGCGCGAGAACTTCAATCCTAAAGGTTCTGCGCGATATTTTTCATAATCGGCTTCAGAAAGTTTCCCGTATTTCACCATCTGCGCCATGACTACCTCACGACGCTTGGTAACCAGAGAATCGCGCTTGATTGGATTGAACAACGACGAGTTCTTCAGCATTCCAACCAACATAGCACCCTGCGGAACTGTAAGCGAATCGGGCGACGTAGAGAAATAGATATTCGCCGCACTCTTAATTCCAACCGCCTGATTTAAGAAATCGTATTGATTCAAATACATGGTTAGAATTTCTTCTTTCGTGTAAACACGCTCTAGACGTAGCGCAATGACCCACTCTTGTAATTTCTGTCCAATGCGCGTGAAGATTGTTACGTCTTCGAAGTCGCGTGTGAACTGCAATTTCGCTAACTGTTGTGTAATTGTACTTCCTCCTCCGTCGGATCCAAATGAAAACGCTGCCCTCCCTAAACTGCGAACATCTATTCCACTGTGTTCTCTGAAACGCACGTCTTCCGTGGCCAATAGCGCGTCGATAACATGTGAAGGAATTTCTTGATACGTAATGTCGGAACGATTTTCCTTGTAAAACGAACCCAAGGTACTTCCATCTGAAGCGTATATCTGAGAAGCCAAGCCAATTTTCGGATTCGCCAAAAGTTCAATATTCGGCAGACCACTTAGCAAGACCGCGCCCAAAACCAGCGTGAAAAAAATCCAAGGCGACATGCCTATCCACCAAAGAATCTTAGCGTATTTTTTTTCCTGTTCGGGCGTGTTTTCCATATGTTTTGTTTAACGCCTTCAGGCGTGAAATTTCAATAATCAAAACTAAACTATCTACTGCGCCTTGCCGAAATAATTCTTTAATTTTTCAGCTATTTTTTCCCCTACGACTTGTTCAATTTCTTTTTGTGTTGCCGTCTTTATTCGAGCTACTGAAGAAAAATGCTGAAGCAATTTTTCAATGGTCTTCTTTCCCACACCTGCAATGTTCTCTAGTTCTGAATGAATAGCCCCTTTGCTGCGGCGCTGTCTGTGCTTGCTTAATCCGTATCTGTGCGCCTCATTGCGCAGGTGCTGAATAATCTTTAAGCTCTCGCTTCGCTTGTCTAAATAAATGGGAATGCTATCCCCTGGAAAGAAAATTTCTTCCAAGCGTTTAGCTATTCCAATTACCGCAATCTTTCCGCGCAATCCCAATAAATCCAGCGACTCCATGGCCGAAGAAAGCTGTCCCTTTCCTCCATCAATAATTAAAAGTTGCGGCAGAGGCTGTTCCTCTTGCAGCAGCCGCGCGTACCTTCTGTAAATGGCTTCGCGCATGGAAGCAAAATCGTCGGGACCAACGACAGATTGTATGTTGAAGATTCGGTAATCCGATTTGCTCGGTTTCGCGTTTTTAAAAACCACACATGCACTCACCGGATTCGTTCCTTGAATGTTCGAGTTATCGAAACACTCGATGTGAACGGGCAATTCCGAAAGGTGTAAATCTTTTTTCATGGTTTCCAAAATACGCTGTGTGTTGCGCTCTGGGTCTAGGAAAGCCGCACGCTTGCGTGCTTCCAAAAGAAAATGATTCGCATTTTTTAATGAAAGATCAATCAACTTTTTTTTATCGCCGCGTTGCGGAACCAAAACTTCCAATCCGGGAATTTTTTCATTTAATTCGAAAGGAAGCAAAGCCGATTTCGCTTTGCTGTTCATGCGCTCGCGAAACGAACGAACCACAAAAGACAGCACTTCTTCATCGGTTTCATCTAACTGACGAACCACTTCAGCGGTGTAAACATGCACAATGCTTCCGCGCAAGACGTGCATGTAATTCGCATACGTGCTTTGCGCATCGGAGGCTATGCTGAAGACTTCAACGTTGTCAATGTCTGTATTCACAATGGTTGACTTCGCCTGGAAATTTTCCAAGGTTTGAATGCGCTCTTTCAACTGTTGCGCTTGTTCGAATTTTTGTTCTGAAGCCAATTGAAGCATATCCTTTTTCAAGTTCTTCACGGCCTCTAGATATTCTCCTTTAATAATGCGCTTGATGTGCTGAACGCCTTGCTGGTAGTCTTCTTCACGTTGCTTTCCCACGCATGGACCTAGGCAATTTCCCAAATGATATTCCAAACACACCTTGAATTTTTTCGCTTGAATATTCGCCTTCGAAAGATTCAAAGAACAGGTGCGCAACGGATACAGTTCTTTGATTAAATCGAGAATCGAATACAACGATTTTCCGGAAGTGTATGGACCGAAATAGGTAGAGCCGTCGTCTAAAATCTGACGGGTACTCAGCACGCGGGGGAAGGGTTCGTTTTTAATCACTATGCTCGCGTAGGACTTGTCGTCCTTCAACAAAATATTATAACGCGGCTTGAACTTTTTTATGAGTGAATCTTCCAACAGCAACGCGTCGGATTCCGTTTCCACCACCGAGTATTTCACATCACGAATCTTCTTGACCATTAACTTGGTCTTAATGCTGTCGTGCTTAATCTTGTTGAAATAACTCGTTACGCGATTCTTCAACACCTTCGCTTTACCCACATACAAAATAGAACCGTTCTCGTCGAAGAACTGGTAAACCCCAGCCTTTTCGGGCAACGCTTTTAATATGCTTTTGATGTGATCGGAAACTTCCACAACACAAATATCGGTATATCTTCGCCACAATGAATTTTGTAACAGGAGCAACAGGTTTAATTGGAAGTCATTTGGTTCTTCGATTGGTGGAAGAAGGAATGCCTGTTACCGCTTTATTTCGAAATGAAAATGGAAAAAAAGAGGTCTCTGACTTGTTTCGTTTTTATGGAAAAGAGCCATTGTTTCAGCACGTACAGTGGGTGAAAGGAGATGTGAACGATGCCGATGATATGTTCGATTTGACTGAAGGAATGGAGACCGTTTTTCATTGCGCGGCCATTGTTTCATACCACAAAAAAGAAACTTCGCACATGTTAGACGTTAACATTAACGGAACCAAAAACCTTGTGAACGCTTGCATTGAAAACGAAGTGAAGCACTTCATTCACTTGAGTTCGATCGCTGCCTTAGGCGATTCAAAAGGGGAAATGATTGATGAAGAAACCCCGCGCGATTTCAACGACTACCATTCAAATTATTCGAAGGGCAAGTATCTTTCTGAACAAGAGGTTTGGCGCGGAATTCAAGAAGGATTGAATGCAACCATTCTGAATCCTGCAATTATTTTCGGGCCGAACAATTGCACCCGCAGTTCAGGAACCATGATCGCCCGAATTGAAAAAGGCCTTCCGGCCTTGCCCGCTGGTGGAAGCGGGATTGTTTCTGTCTTAGATGTTGTGGAAGTTATGATTCGCGCTGCCAAACAAGCTCCCACCAACGAACGCTATATTCTCTGTGCAGAAAATATTCGCATGTCCGACCTCTTCACAAAAATTGCAGATGCCCTTCACGTTAAAATTGGAAAAAACATTGCGAAGAAGTGGCAGATTGTACTGGTGTTTTACATGGAAGCCCTGGTAGAATGGATTTCAGGCAAGCGCGCCACAGTCACGCGCGAGATTATTCGAAATTACGACGAGGTAAAACAATTCGACGGGAGTAAAGCCGCGCGCGTATTCGAATTTCAATACCGAAATACTTTTTCAAGTATTGAAGATACCGTGAGGTATTACAAGGCTCTTTCGAATGGTGCTTCGCAAACAGTCTAAAAGGAAAAAGCCCCTTCAACAATGTTGAAAGGGCTTCACCAAACCAAACCTCTAAACTTAAATCGTATTATCTGTCGGCGTAAATCCAAACGCCAAGCTGGATGTTTATATTCTTTTCCATAGTGTTGTCTTTTTCTTTCAACAAAAATGTAAAAGACTTCCCTTCCAACTATTTTGAATAAAGCAAAGGCCCCGATAAACTGATTATCGGGGCCTTTCAATTCAGAAGTGGTTTCGCTTATTCCACAATTAACATCTCTACACGACGGTTGCGCGATCTTCCGGCTTCCGTGTTGTTCGGTGCAATTGGCTTGTCTGGTCCGAAGTACAACACCTCAAAGCGATCGGCAGCAATGCCTTTGCTTACCAAGTATTTCTTCACCGATTCAGATCTGCGTCTCGATAATCCCAAGTTCGCATCGCGTGGACCCACGTTATCCGTGTGTCCTGAAATACGCAGCTTCCATGTTGGATTAGCCGACATAAGGTTTGCCAATTCATTCAAACTGCTGAATGAGCTTGAAAGAATAACATCGCTGCTGGTTTTGTATTCCAAATTCTCGAAGGCTTTCTTCATCACTTGCTTTTCTTCTTCTTTCAAGATTACCATTTCAGCCTCTTTCGCAAAGCGGAAGAATCCGTCTGCCTCTCGATAAGCATTTTTGCCTCGTAGGTTTGGCGACGTAACAAAGACCGTCTTCACGGTGTCTGCATTGTATCCTTCCAACATAAACTTCGCCGTCTTCGTTTCAACGTTTGCTCCGTAGCTGTATACTCCACCGCCTTGTTTCACTTTTTCAACTTTCGTTTCAACATTGAAATAAGTCAATTCAGCCGCTGGACATCCTTTCAATTCAGCAATTCCGTATACCGTTGGACACTCATCTACTTTGTCTATGATGTTGTCTCCGTCTGTATCTGGACAGCCGTTGTATTGAACCAAACCTTTCGTGTCCGGACAATCGTCTATGCGGTCCATAACTCCGTCAGAATCGCGGTCAGGACAACCGTTGAAGATGGCCAATCCTTTTTCATCTGGACAATCATCTTTCGAATCGGTAACGCCATCGCCGTCTTTGTCTGGACAACCCTTCAACTCGGGTAAACCAGCCACTTCAGGACAATCGTCTTTTAAGTCTGTAACACCGTCGCCGTCTTTATCTGGACAGCCGTGAAGTTTTGCTAAGCCAGGAACATCTGGACAATCGTCCTCTTCGTCGCGAATGTGGTCACCGTCGCGATCAGGACAGCCACGGTACTCCCAGGTGCCGGGCACCTTCACGCATTGGTCTTTGCGATCTGAAACTTTATCTGCATCGCGGTCTTTAATGCGTTTGTAAGCAATCGGAATGCGCACCATAACATAGGCGTCTAGTCCTGTAATGTCTTTCTTTCCGAATCCATCTCCACGAAGGAAAGCGCGATACGGATACATGCTGCTTGTTCCGAACGTTACAGGACCCAAGCGCAAGGCAAGACCTGTGCGTGTTCCCATTAGGCTGTTGTGACTAATTGGAATTGAGACTCCGGCAATGCGGTGATCCCATCTGGGCGTAATAGAAATGGTTGTAAAGTCGTGAATTTTATTCGGATTGGAATTGAATCCAAACGCAATAAAGTTTGTCTGATTAATGTAGAGGTCTTTCCAAATGTGGTAATCGATTTGCGTGCTGAAGGCGGTTGGCAAATTCATTTTGTAATTCGCACCAACAGTGCTTCCGCCAAAGCGAGCCGTTAGCGTGTCGTCCAATGCCGCAATGGGAGTGGTTCCAAAATCTAATTTTGAAATATCCCAGTTGGTTGTGTTGGCTGTGAAGTCACCGCTCTTTCCTCCCTTCGAGAACTTCACACCACCAAGGTCAGTCATAGACACACCCACCTTCAACTTGTATTTATTTTCGTTGCGTTTCCACACATTCACTTCACCATCCATATCGTGCTTGTGCTTCGCGTAATCGGGGCGCCATTCGTATATTAATCCGAAGTCAAAACCAAGTCCCAGATTAGACACTACGCGGTAGTTCAAATTATTTGTGCTTGCTTCAAAATTGGTCGAGTGTCCGTATCGAACATTCGCGTTGTACAATGAAATGGTCGAGTCTGAATGAACAGCATAGTCCAGATTGTCTACAAACAAATAAGCCGATTGCAATCCTTGAAGTGCCTTAATGGTAATACCCGCCTTTAAGAAATGTTTCTCTTTGTCTACCAGCACACGACCGTATCCAAAAGCGTATTCCATCCAAGACATGGTCTGAATAGACAATTTTTCGTTCATAATTCGGGTGTTGTACAAGGAAGGATAATTCAACGAGTTGTATCCAAAACGAAACAACTCGGCGCCAACACCGTCTACATTTAAATACGTTCTAGCGCGCGCCGAAAGGGAAATCGAATTTTTTTCATTGATTGAAATCAATAGACTTGGCAGGTAAATATTGTTATTCACAAAAGCTCTGCGATTGTCTTCGAAATGCGCGGTTGTGAAGTCCTCTGTTTTCGGCGTTGGGTCTAACAACGGATAAACCGTAGACGTTAACCCACCGTCGCGAACCAAATAACTTGGTTTGAAACCGATGAAATTGTTCGCTACTCCGAAACCAGTGCCGCCCAATTGAATTTCGAATTTTAATCGGTTATCTGCGAGGTTCGCTGGATTTATCTGAACGCTCGAAAGTCCACCGTAGTTGCTCGAGCCGATGCCTAATAAATCTTGAGCCTGTGCACTAAAAAAATAAAGCGCAGAAAAAACGAGAAGTAAAAATCTTTTCATGAAGTAAAAATTACTTGGTTGTGGTTTTTGGTAACGTAAAGAAATACCAATAAGTTCCAATTTTAGACTTTTCTTTCGAAAGTGTTAAACATCCCTCGTTTAAAAAAACGGGGTTATGGGAAACTCAAATCGCCAGACAGAACCACCTTCACGCTCCAATTAGCACGCACTTCAATGGGCTTGGCAAAAACACTTACAGGTTCGCATCTCATTTTTTTCTGAAGATCTGCAATATCCCATTGACCGTTTCTATTCACATCGTGAACCAGCCGAACGGTATATTTTCCAGGCTGAAGTCCACTGAAAACAAGTGTTTCAGCATAATCAACTTTTCGTACGACCACCCCTTTTTCATTCCGCAATTCCACGATTTTCTTGAAACTTTTGTCTTCCAAAAGAGGAATGGTGAGCTCTAGATTTCCCAATTTTTCAGCAGATAGAAATTCAAAATTATGTTGAAGGGTATCGTTTGTTGTACCGTATGCCGTTTCCCATGCGCCCGGCAAAATTCGAATGCTTCCCTTCCCAGCAAGTTCACTTGCGCTTGCATCTACTTGAACGAAGAAGTGCACCGGAGAGTTGGTCTCTGCAATTGTTCCTGTTGCTTGAATTCCTTGAACGGTTACTTCGCAGGTGTTCCTTTTCAAAACCGCATAGGACGGTGCTTTCACTAAAATTAACGCTTTCGGATCTTGTTGAATTTTTCCTGAAAATTTAAATTTTTTCAGTTTCGGAGACTTCGCTAAAAATAAACTAAGTGTATCTGCAGGTTGTTCGTTGAACGAGAAAGTTACGCCTTCAAAGTTGTTGTTCGGAAGGGCGCCTTCTCTTCCACCTAAAGCGAAAAACAAGGTGTCGCTGTTGGCCAGTGCGCCGTAACGAAAGGGCGTATTCGGAGTTGAAGGGGATAGCTTTATTTTTTCAATCATGCCGTAAGCGCCAACAATGAAGCCACTTCCAACAGAATCTGTTTTAAACATTTCTTCAGAAATCTTCTCTACTTTCTTCGGAGAGAAACGTAAATTCAATGCGTTTTTATTCTCTGATGAGAAAGGATTTTCCATGAAATCGCCGACTTCATTTTCATCCCAAATTCTGTTTTCATTCAAATCGGAAAATGCAGCGATGTAAAAATTTGCTTTCGGTAAATAATTGAAGAGAAACGCACCCTTGTCGTTTACCTTTTTCGCATAGGCCACTTCACCCAATAAACTATCTGAATATAAAATTACTGTTGCTTTTTCAGGCACTCCGCCATTCTGCGCATCGTATACAGCGCCACTTATGGAAGCCGAATCGAGTGTACTTCCGGTTGCAAAAACAAAATTCAGCGAAGCTTTATTCCCTTCGGTTATATCTGAAATAGCATTGCCAAATTCTAGGGTGTAAGTGGTGCTCGCTTTCAGGGTATCGTTCCACGAAAGCATAGCCACTCGTTTGTTGCAAACGAGTGTTGGCGGTTGCTTCAACGCAGGAGAGACAATTATTTCATTTGCAGCACCCGCCTGAACGAACTCGTCGAAATTCAAAACCAAGGTGTTCGTTGCAACATTCGTGGCGAAGGAGTCGATGCTTTGCGCTAAAAGTTTTGGCGGAGTAACATCTTTCGCTCCGCCGTTCAGTCCGCGCACCTGCGCACAACCCACAGCGATGAGCGCGCACAGAACCACAACATTATTTTGAAAGTTAAAAAACTTCATTCGCTAAAATATTCGCTATTTCTTCCAGGCCAGTTAGATCATCTTCATCGAAAAAATCGAGTTGCGTGCTATCGACATCCAAGACGCCTATCACTTCATTCCCTTTAATAATTGGAACCACAATCTCGCTCTTTGAAGCGCTGCTGCAGGCAATGTGTCCGGGAAATTCATCTACGTTGGGAACAATGATTGAAGCGCCATTGGCCCATGAAGTTCCGCAAACGCCTTTTCCGTGTTCGATTTGGGTGCAGGCCACAGGGCCTTGAAAAACAAAGAGATTGAGGGAGTTGTTGTTTACGATGTAGATGCCTACCCAAAGAAAATCGAAATTTTCTTTTAGTAATGCCATGACATTTCCAGCCTTGGCAATAAAATTCGGTTCGCCGTTGCACAAGGCGAAAGCCTGCGCACACGCGGCTTTGTAACGTTTTTCCTTCGAAAGTTCCTTCGAAATAGTTGGTAATTCAGACATAGAAGTTCAAAAGTACAACACCTTGATAAAAATCTTGTGATTTGTACTGAATGTGGTTACCTATATTTGCTGACCTAAAGACAAAATGTATGTCATCTACTAATTTCAGAGATCGCCACAACGGCCCTCGCCAAGAAGAAGTATCACACATGTTACAAGCCATTGGTGTGAACTCTATTGACCAATTGATTAACGAGACTGTTCCTGCGCACATTCGCTTGAAAGCTCCGTTGAATATTACGAACGCGCTTAGCGAAGACGAATATTTAAGTCACATTTGGGAGTTGGGTAAAATGAATGTGGTTGCGAAAAACTACATCGGATTGGGCTATCACCCAACACTTACTCCAACGGTTATTCTTAGAAATATTTTCGAGAATCCAGGATGGTACACGGCTTACACGCCTTACCAAGCCGAGATTGCTCAAGGTCGTTTAGAAGCGCTATTGAACTTCCAAACAATGATTACCGACCTTACTTCATTGCCTATTGCAAACGCTAGTTTGTTGGATGAAGGAACCGCGGGCGCTGAAGCCATGATCTTGTTCTTCCACAGTCGCTCAAGAGCGAAGGAACAAGCGGGTGCGAACAAGTATTTCGTAGATGCGAAGACTTATCCGCAAACCATTGACGTATTGAAAGGACGTGCTTTCCATCTCGGTATTGAGCTGGTAATAGGCGATTACAAGACACACGTATTTACTCCAGAGTTTTTCGGTGCTTGTGTTCAATTCCCGAATGCTGAAGGAAGCGTTGAAGATTATTCACTTTTCTGTGAAGGTGCGCATGCCAACGACGTTTACGTTGCAGTAGCATCAGACTTAATGGCGTTGGCCACCTTAACACCTCCGGGTGAATGGGGCGCTGATTTGTGTTTCGGAAACTCACAACGCTTCGGTGTTCCCATGGGATTCGGTGGACCACACGCTGCGTTCTTCGCAACGAAAGAAGATTTCAAGCGCAACATGCCTGGACGTATCATCGGAGTTTCGAAAGATCGTCACGGTAACACCGCTTACCGCATGGCGCTTCAAACACGCGAGCAACACATTCGTCGTGAAAAAGCAACTTCAAACATTTGCACGGCTCAAGCCTTATTGGCTGTAATGGCTTCTATGTATGGCGTGTATCACGGGCCAAAAGGAGTGAAGAGCATTGCTACACGTATTCATACGTACACACACTCTTTGCGCAACGCATTGGTAAGCGCTGGAATGAATGTGGTGAACACTTCGTTCTACGACACGTTAACTATTGCCTCAACAGACGCGAGTATTCAAGAGCGTGCAGCTTCACACAATGTGAACATGTACTTCCACGCAGGTGGAGTAAGCCTTTCATTGAATGAAGGAACGAAGCCTGCTGACTTGAACGAACTGTTCTTCATTCTAACTGGAAAAGAAGGATCAGTGAGTTTAACTACCGAATGTTCATTCGGTTCAATGGCTCGAACCTCTTCTTACATGACACATCCGCATTTCAATTCACACCACAGTGAAACGGAAATGTTGCGTTACATGAAGAAGTTAGAGAACAAAGATTTGTCATTGGCTCATGCCATGATTCCTTTGGGGTCTTGCACCATGAAATTGAATGCGACAAGTGAGATGATTCCATTGTCTTGGCCTGAATTCAATAGCATTCATCCTTTCGCGCCAGCGACACAAACCAAGGGTTACCAAAAGATGTTGGAAGAACTTGAGAAAGACTTGTGCGAATGCACTGGCTTCGCTGGAGTATCTCTTCAACCAAACTCTGGAGCGCAAGGTGAGTTAGCCGGTTTGTTGGTGATTATGGCTTACCACAGAAGTCGCGGTGAAGGACACCGTAACATTTGTTTGATTCCATCTTCTGCTCACGGAACCAACCCTGCATCTGCAGTAATGGCTGGATTAACCGTTGTAGTTACGAAGTGCGACGAAAACGGAAACGTAGACGTTGCTGATCTTCGCGAAAAAGCGGAATTGCACAAAGACAATCTTGCCGCGTTAATGGTGACTTACCCTTCTACACACGGTGTATTCGAGGAAGCAATTAACGAGATTACAGATATCATTCACGCCAACGGCGGACAAGTATACATGGATGGCGCGAACATGAACGCTCAGGTTGGATTGACCAACCCAGGTAACATTGGCGCAGACGTTTGTCACTTGAACTTGCACAAGACCTTCGCTATTCCTCACGGTGGTGGTGGGCCTGGCATGGGACCCATTGGTGTTGCTGCGCACTTGAAGCCTTTCCTACCTTCAAACGTATTTGTGAAAACAGGCGGTGAAAGCGGAATTAACGGCGTTAGTGCTGCACCATTCGGAAGCGCATTGATCTTATTGATCTCTTACGGATACATTAAGATGTTGGGATTCGATGGAGTTGCTGATGCAACGAAGTATGCGATTCTTAACGCGAATTACATGAAAGCGAAATTGAATGGTCACTACGATGTTCTTTACACAGGAACCAACGGACACGTTGCGCACGAAATGATTTTAGATTGTCGTTCATTCAAATCTTTCGGAGTGGAAGTGGAAGACATTGCGAAGCGTTTAATGGACTACGGTTTCCACGCACCAACCGTTTCTTTCCCAGTAGCTGGAACCCTAATGGTTGAGCCAACAGAGAGCGAGCCATTGGTTGAGTTGGATCGTTTCTGCGATGCCATGATTCACATTAGAAAAGAAATTGCTGACGTTGAAAGTGGAGCGGCAGATAAGCAAGACAACTTGTTGAAGATGGCTCCTCACACGGCGCAAGAATTAACAGCAGACGAATGGAACCACGCCTACTCGAGAAGTGCTGCGGCTTATCCAATGCCTGGCTTGCGTGAGAATAAATTCTGGACAAGTGTTGGTCGCGTAGACAACGCTTACGGAGATAGAAACTTGGTATGTACTTGTCCGCCTATGGAAGCGTTCATGTAAGAATTACCTCAACCAATTAAAAGCCTCACTTCGGTGGGGCTTTTTTTATATGGCTTCAATAAGCAATTCCAAAGGCTTCCACGACAAATCGAATGTAGTGGCAATGTCTTCGTTGGTAAGGGTTCCGTGATAGAGATACACGCCGTTGCGGAAGCCTTTCTGATTTCGAATCAGATTCACAATTCCACCTTCGTCGCCCAAATCTAAAATTACCGGAGCGAAAATATTTGAGAGTGCATACGACGCAGTTCTTGAAACGCGCGCTGCGATGTTCGGAACACAATAATGAATAACGCCGTGCTTGCGGAAAGTAGGGTTCTCGTGATTGGTGACTTCCGACGTTTCAAAACATCCGCCGCGGTCTATGCTCACATCTACAATAACACTTCCCTCTTTCATTTCTTGAACCATCTCGTCGGAAACAACAACAGGAGTTCTTCCTTTCTTTGCGCGAATAGCGCCAATCACAACATCGGCATATTTCAATGCGCGAGAAAGCTCAGAAGGCTGAATGGTGCTGGTCCACAAGTGAACACCCAAATCGTTCTGAATGCGTTTCAATTTATAAATACTGTTATCGAAAAGTTTTACGCTTGCACCCAAACCAAGAGCCGCACGCGCAGCGTTTTCTCCAACTGTTCCGGCACCAATAATAACTACCTCTGTCGGACGAACACCTGTGATACCTCCGAGCATTAACCCTCTTCCGCCGGTGTGGTGACTGAGGTATTCTGCGGCTAACATTATAGACGTGTTTCCCGCGATCTCTGCCATTGCGCGAACAATGGGGTAAATTCCTTTTTTATCTTGAATGTAATCCCACGCAATGGCTGTTATTTTCTTTGCGGAAAGCTGAACAAAACATTCCTTTGATTGAACCGGTAAATTCAACGCTGAAATAAGTGTTTGCTTTCCGGGCATGAGTTCTATTTCTTCCAAACTCGGCGGAGCCACCTTCATTATGGTGTTGGCCTGAAAGACTTGTTTACGGTCGTACACAATGGTTGCACCGCACTCGCTGTAATCATGATCTAAGAAATTACTCTCGTTTCCCGCTCCCGCTTCAATAATTACTTCATGACCTCTGCTCACCAATAACGCAACACTTTCTGGCGCAAGAGCCACGCGGCGTTCTTGAAACGAAGTCTCCTTGGGAATGCCTATGGTTAAGCGTTGCATGTTCTTTCCAACATGCAGCATTTCTTCTTGTGGAGCAAGCGCTGTTTCGTGCGCAATAGAATGGTAATGTTTTTTAGGAAGGGCCATAAGTGAGTATTCTCATCTTCGAAGTTACGAAACCTTGCTTATTATTTTTGAAAGGAGAGAATTATCTGCTATTTTTGGACCTCAAATTAAAAACTATGTCACATTCAGATTCTCCGAAGCAAAACCCATTGTTCTTATGGTTCATTGTTCCTATTGCTGCAATTTTAACATTAATGTTCGTGAACATTAACCACCACGCAGCAGCACCAATGACTAAACTACCAGGTAATGTGCCTGCGAAAGAGGTTGAAGAAGTGAAACACGAAGAGCACACTGCTGCTTCAGACACTTTGGTTCACGCAGCTGAAGGAACGAAGACTGAAGACGTGAAAAAAGCTGAAGACCAAAAGATTGTTGTGGAAGAAGCCCCAAAGGCACCTGCTCACAAAGGACACTAAAACTCAAAAACACGCTTTCCTTCTTCTTCGCGAATGCGAAGGAAAGACGGTTCGTGTAAGGCGTCGATAGCCACTTCTGGCCATTCGATAAATACATACCGAGCGCCGAATAAATAATCTTCGAAGCCGAACTCTTGCAGTTCGGCTTTTGATTTTACACGGTATAAATCGAAGTGATACATGCGTTCGTTGTTGCGCAAATGGTATTCATTCACCAATGAAAACGTAGGTGAACTTGTATTCTCTTCCCCCAACAACTTTGCAACCAATGAAATGAACGTTGTCTTTCCCGCGCCCATTTCCCCTTCCACACAAAAAACTCCTGAAGGATGTTTCTGAATGAATTGCTGTGCGAGCGATTCTAATTCTTCCAACGAATAAACTTCAAATTGCTGCATGCTATTTCGATTGTAATACAATGAATGGAATGATCATTTCCTCCAATGAAATACCTCCGTGTTGAAAGGTGTTTTGGTAGTAGTTCATAAATTGATTGTAGTTGTTCGGATAAACAAAGAAATCGTTATTCGTAGCGAAAACAAAGGCCGTACTAATGTTTTGTTTGGGCAAATGCGCATCGCTTGGGTTGCGAACTTCAAACACGTCCTTTTGGTTGTAATCTAAATTTTTTCCTGCTTTGTAACGCAAGTTTGAATTGGTGGTGCGGTCGCCCACAATGCGAATCGGATTTTCAACCCGAACAGTTCCGTGATCTGTGGTAATAATCACCTTGCACTTCTTCTCAGACAAATGCTTCAGCATTTCCAACAACGCACTGTGTTCGAACCAACTTTCAGTTAATGAAAGATAGGCCGGCTCATCATCTGCTAACTCTTTTATCACGTCCATTTCTGTGCGGGCATGACTTAGCATGTCCACAAAATTGTAGACGATTACGTTCAAGTTGTTCTTCAACAAATTCGTATAGGAATCGGCTAGTTTTTTTCCAGCGTGATAATTTGTAATCTTGTTGTAAGACCACTTCACGTCGAGGCCCAAACGCTTCAATTGCGCGCCTAAGAAATCTTCTTCATGCAAGTTTTTTCCACCTTCATCTTCTTCGCTCTTCCACCAGTTCGGATAAAGCTTTTGCATTTCAGAAGGCATTAAACCAGAGAACAGCGCATTGCGCGCGTAGTGCGTAGCAGTAGGAAGAATGCTGAAGAATAAGTCTTCTTCTTCAATTCTGTAAAACGGTTTTATGTGTGGAATGAGCGTCTTCCATTGGTCGTAGCGCAAATTGTCGATCACTAACATAAACACAGACTCATCGGACTTTGCAGAAGCAACGAGAGGGGCCACTCGTTGACGAAAAACAGAATTCGAAAGCAAGGGCGCCTTCGAAAAATCTTTCATCCATTCGAGGTAATTCTGTTTAATGAATTTCGAAAACTGCTCGTTCGCTTCTCTTCGTTGCGTCTTGAAAATTTCATTCATGCCTTCGTCGTTCGAACCGCGAAGCTCTTGCGACCAATAGGTCATTTTTTTGAAGAAGTTCTTCCACTCTTCAGCATTCATGCGCTGACCCAGCTGCATGCTAATTTCTCTAAACTCTTGACGGTAATCGTTGGTGGTCTTTTCGCTGACCAAACGTTTCTCATCGAGGTTCTTTTTTATGGTTAGAAGAATCTGATTCGGATTAACGGGTTTGATGAGGTAATCGGAAATTTTCGAGCCGATGGCATCTTCCATAATGTGCTCCTCTTCACTCTTCGTAATCATTACAATGGGAAGCGAAGAGTCTATTGCTTTCATGTCCTGAAGCACTTGCAAACCGCTGAGCCCGGGCATGTTTTCATCTAAAAAAACAATGTCGAAAAACTCTTTCTTCACGCAATCAATAGCCGACCGACCGTTGTTCACGGTTGTAAGGACGTAGCCTTTTTGTTCAAGATAAAGAATGTGCGGTTTAAGCAATTCTATCTCGTCGTCGGCCCAAAGTATTTTTACAGGATTCATTTCTAATTTTTATGTTGAAAGCAACAGTGCAAATGTCGTAACGAAGTAAAGCCAATAAATTGCATGGCTATAAAAATTATGAAGAGTATATTTGTTTGAGTAACCTATTTCATTCAACATGAAAAAAATCTTATTCTCTTTTGCTACAACAATTTTGTTGGGATTTAGCGCCCTGGCTCAGCCCGGAACATTGGATCCAACCTTTGATACCGATGGATTTGTTTTGGTGAATCCGACTGGAGTCTTCGATAATGCGCAAGACGTGATTGTTTTAAGCGACAATAAAATACTGCTTTGCGGTACCACAGGTACCTCAGCAGATTTCGATATGATGGTGGTGAAGTTGAACGAAGACGGAAGCTATGACGCTGCTTTCGCGAACAACGGTGTATTCACACTTCCAAATACAGCAGGGTCTGATTTTGCTTACGATATGGATATTCTTCCGAATGGAAATATAATCGTGGTAGGAGCGAAAAGCTTAACCGCTTCTGATACTGAAATTACTGCATGGGTTATTAAACCAGACGGTGCGCTTGATCCGTCGTTCGCTGCAAACGGAATATATGAAACGAACTTAGACAGCGGAGAAGAGTACATGAATCAAGTGCTTATTCACAACAATTTAATTTATTTGGTTGGAAGAAAATTCACCCCTGGATTTAGCTACACCTCCATTGCCGTGCAGTGTTTAGATCTTCAAGGGAATTTAGTCACCTCATTCGGAACAAACGGAACGGCCTATTTTCAGACCAGCCCTACTGATGAGTTTTCAGTAAACGGTGCGACAATTGTTACGGCTGGTGCCATTGCTATTTGCGGAGATAAGTACAATCCGAATACCTTCACCTCTGTTCCGATGATTATGCTCATGACCTTGAACGGTGGGCCAGTTGCGGCTTTCGGAAACAACGGCTTGTGGTTAGATTCTGCGGGCGGAACCTACTACGACATTGAATATTCCAATTCAAAATTAGTTGCCGTTGGAACCAACAACACCTCTTCGTTTGCAAGACGTCACAATTTAGACGGGTCAATTGACGCGACCTTCGGAACCAACGGAACATATGCAAACGCCGTTGGCGGATACAGCGCATTCTACGATTGCACGCTCGGGGCAGACAACAATTGGTACGCTTGCGGAACAACAAGCTCTGGCTTTATGTTACGCGATTTTATTACCACACGCTTTAGCTACGACGGTGTAATAGATGCAACGTGGGGCGGAACAGGCACTGTTGTTACTTCATTGGGCGCGTCGTTCGATGATGCCTACGCCATCGGACTTCAAGCAGCAGGGAAGGTGGTGTGTGCAGGAGTTACCATGCAAAATCCAAACGACATGGGCGTTGTGCGATATTTAGGTGCTGGTGGAATTCTAGCCTCTGGATGCATGAGCGCAAACGCATGTAACTACGATCCAACGGCAGCTGTAGATGACGGCTCTTGTTATTTCGTTGGAGATCCTTGTGACGACGGATTAGCAACGACAGATAACGACGCCTACAATGCGAATTGTATTTGTGAAGGTGTGAGCAGTGTAGAAGAAAGTAATGTGTTCGGACTTTCCATTTTCCCAAATCCTTCAGAAAATGAACTAACCTTAACCAGCGATGTCGCAGGAAAAGGAACCGTTACCGTTGTTGACATGACCGGTCGCGTTACCCTTCAACAAAAAATGGTTATTTCTTCCACCCAAAAAATAAATATTCAGAATTTACCTAGCGGAATTTATTCGCTCATGGTAAGCATTGAAAATAAGCAATCGGTAATTTCATTTGTGAAAATATAATTGATGATAGACAACATTCCAGACTTCATCCCATACACTTTGTTGGCGCTCTTCTCTATTGGAATAGGGATTTATTTGTTTAAAGATACGGTTCGCTTTGCGCTAAAAAGTCAGAAGACATCGGGCCGCATTGTGAATTGGATGAGCGCCACTGAAAAAGGAAAGAAATATTTCTATCCGGTTATTGAATTCACTCCGAACGGTGGCGAAACCCTTCGTGTGCGAACAGAAGATCGCTGTGAAAGCGAACCCATGTATGCTGTTGGAACGGCAGTGACCGTTAAATACGACACGGCCAACTTCAAAACCATTCGGGTGGAATACCCGAAAAAAACTTCCTAACGAAAGAGTGTTGTAAGAATAGGTTTGTACACGCCCGTTCTAAAAAAAGAAAAGCCTAATTTGCGGAAGTATGTGGGATTTCATTCAAAGTATTACCAACCCCGAGCAAATACTGCACATTGGCGGACTGGCTTTGGTATTGATTATACTTTTCGCTGAAAATGGAATCATCATTGGTTTTTTTCTTCCGGGCGATTCGCTTTTGTTTTTCACGGGGTTAATCACTTCCACGCAACCGCAACTGTTAGGCACTTCCATTTTCAGCCTTCTGTTATTCATGTCCATAGCCTCGCTGGCCGGCTGTTTGTTCGGCTATTATTTCGGATGGAAATTGGGGCCTGCTATATTCAATCGAAAAGATTCGTTTTTCTTCAAAAAGAAATACGTTGAAGCTACACGAACGTTCTACGAAAGACACGGAGGAAAAACCCTCGTTCTCGGAAAATTCCTCCCTTACATCAGAACATTCGCGCCCATCTTAGCCGGCGTGATTCGTGTTCCGTTTAAATCCTTTTTGGGCTACAACGTTCTTGGCGCCATTGCTTGGGTGTCTTCGCTGACCCTCTTAGGTTATTTCCTCGGAGAAGAATTTCCAGGCATAAAGGACTACCTCGAATACATTATTCTTGGATTCATTTTATTGACGAACGGATTCGTTGTGCGTGCTTATCTCAAAGAGCGTAAAAAATCACGAGCAAAAGAAAGCGAAGCCATCGATTGACGTGCTTATCTTTGTCGCATGGAAAATTTCGATGTAGTTGTTGTTGGCGCGGGTCCTGGTGGATACGTTGCTGCTATTCGTTGCGCTCAGTTGGGAATGAAAACCGCATTGGTTGAGCGCTATTCAACACTTGGAGGAACTTGTTTGAACGTGGGATGCATTCCTTCGAAAGCGCTTCTAGACTCTAGCGAGCACTACCATCAAGCGGTTCACACCTTCGAAGCACACGGAATTGATTTGGGTTCAAAGCCAAAAGTAAATCTTGGTCAAATGGTGAAGCGCAAGCAAGACGTGGTAGACCAAACAACAAAGGGTATTGATTATTTGATGAAGAAAAACAAAGTGACTGTTCTTCACGGACACGGTACGTTCACTTCTTCAACCACCCTTTCCATTGCGAAAGCAGACGGAACAAACGAAGAAATTGCAGGGAAGAATTTTATTGTAGCTACTGGATCTAAACCAGCAAGCCTTCCTTTCATTCAAATAGATAAAAAACGCGTTATTACCAGCACCGAAGCATTGAAGCTGGAAGAAGTTCCAAAGCACTTGATTGTGATTGGTGGTGGTGTAATTGGTCTGGAATTGGGAAGCGTATACGCGCGTCTCGGTTCGAAAGTGAGCGTGGTTGAATTCATGGATGGAATCATTCCAACTATGGATAAGACCATGGGGAAAGAACTTCAAAAATCTTTATCGGCTATCGGATTCGAATTCTTCCTTTCACACAAAGTGAAAGAAGTAACAGCGAAAGGAAAAGCAGTTACCGTGAAAGCAGACAACGCGAAAGGCGAAGAGCTAACTCTTGAAGGTGACTACGTTCTTGTTTCGGTTGGAAGAAAACCTTACACAGATAATTTAGGATTAGACAAAGCAGGTGTTCAAGTTGACGAGCGTGGAAGAATCGTTACCAACAATCACCTTCAATCAAGTGTTCCGAACATCTATGCAATAGGCGATGTGGTAAAAGGCGCCATGCTTGCGCACAAAGCGGAAGAAGAAGGAACATTCGTTGCGGAAGTTATTGCGGGACAAAAACCACACATCAACTACAACCTCATCCCAGGTGTTGTTTACACATGGCCTGAAGTGGCGAGCGTTGGATATACCGAAGAGCAATTGAAAGAGATGGGCAAGAACTACAAAGTAGGCAGTTTCCCATTCAAAGCCAGCGGTAGAGCGCGTGCGAGTATGGACACCGACGGATTGGTGAAAGTATTGGCCGACAAAGACACCGATGAAATCTTAGGCGTTCACATGATTGGTCCGCGTTGCGCAGACATGATTGCTGAAGCGGTTGTGGCTATGGAATTCCGTGCTAGCGCGGAAGACATTGGACGCATCTCTCACGCTCACCCAACATTCACCGAGAGCTTCAAGGAAGCGGCGCTGGATGCGACGGCGAAACGCGCGATACACATTTAGTACGAAGTACGAATGTTGCGCAGCAACGAATGTGCAAGCACGAATGTTCTGCGAACGAATGTGAATACACGAATGCCTTTGGCGAAAGTCTTCGACGATTTAATTCATCTGACGAAGTCAGATTGATCTCGTAGAGATTGATCGAAATTTATTTCGATTGATCCGCAGGATGTTTCTTCTTCCCACCACCAAAGTAGGTTCCGATAGACCATGAGCGTTCAAAGAACTCGATGGTTTGTTTTGCACGGGGAGCGCCGCCATCTTGTAAGATAATGTTCGGCATGAATGCGTAACCGTATTGACCAGCTATTTGTGCGAAAAAGTGTTTTCCAAACTCAGCACGTAAGCCAGTAGAAACGCTCACTCCCGGACCTGCCACGTGCAACCAATTCAACCAACGCTGACCGTAGAACGTAAAATCGGTCCAGGGTAAAATAATTCCTGCAGAGACGCTGCTCCACATGAATAAACCTGCTTTTCCTTTTTTGCTAATCCACAAAGGTGTGCGGTATTCTGCAGCAACACGAACGAAATTAAATCCGTTGCTGTGGTGGAAATCCATGAACTTCGTGGTGTATAAAATAGTCTGATTATTAAAAACACCTGTTGAATTGCCCAACACAGCAGGGTCGTATTTCGTAGGGTCAATGAATCCGTTAATGGTTAACGATTGAACGGGAGTTAATCTGTACTTCATGTGGTCCCAACCAGCAGAAATAATGAAGCGATCGGTTACATGGTATCCTACGCGTGCATTGAACTGAGGCACCGACATTTGTTTCCAATTCAAATAGACATTCGGATCCCACGGCGCATTCATATCGTCCGCTCGCGCACCCAACAATTTAAAATCATATCCCGGACCCGTAAAATGAATATTACTTTTTCCGTAAAAATCTCGGTTGTAACCCCAGTAGGTATACCACTGTCCCTTGCGATCGGAAACCCCGCCCCATGCGGATTTCGGCTCGCTTGAACCCTGAGCGAAAGTTGTTATGCTTATAAGCATAAACATAAAAAGAAGTAGATTTTTCATCACATGAAATAATTTGCAGCAAATGTAACTGCTTAAACATGAATCACACAGCTTTAGGAAAAAAAGGCGAAGCCCAAGCGCTCGAATTTTTGAAAAAAAAAGGATACAAGGAAGTCGCCATGAACTGGCGAATAGATCCGTATGAAATAGACCTAATCATGATCGACAAAGATTACTTGGTTTTTGTTGAAGTGAAAACACGCAGCACCGATGCCTTCGGTAATCCGCTTGACGCGGTGAATCCGCGCAAGCGGCAGAAGTTAATTCGTGCAGCGCACTTGTTTCTTGTGCTTCACAACTATTCGCAAGAGCCTCGGTTCGACGTTATTTCTATTGTAGAACAAGAAAACGCCTCTACAAAAATCTTTCATTTCGAAGAGGCGTTTTATCCTTTGGCTAAATAAGTCGAAGACATTCGCCGAAGGCATTCGTCAGAGACATTCGTGGCTTTGCCACATTATTGCTTGACAACTTGCTTTCTCAAAGAACCTTCTTCCGTTTGCAATTCAAGAATGTAATTTCCTGAGGACAATTTAGAAAGTTCAAGCACAGCGTTTCCATTCGCTACACGTTCCGTAAGGACAAGTCTTCCTGAAAGATCGCGAATGGAAAGGGTTGCACTTTCATTGGTGTTTTTCCATTGCACATTCAACACATCGGTAACCGGATTCGGATAAATATTCAACTGATTTTCCAATGCTATTTCTTCCACCCCAACGTTAACGGTTATCATGTCAGAAGTCACAACACAACCGTAGCTGTTCGTTACCTGCACGGCATAAACGCCGTTCGGAGGACTAATTAAATAATAGGTAATGGCGCCTTGTAAAAGCATTCCGTTGTAGAACCACTGATACGTATCGTAGGTGTCGGCTACAGACAATTGATCGGAAGATGGATTATAGAAAACTTCAACGGGTGCGCAATACAAATAGGGCTCACTGGTAGAAGAACATCCAAACTCATTTTGCACATAAACAGAATACAAGCCCGATTCGGTCATGGTGAGTGTTGAACCCGATTCTCCGGAAATTAAAATTCCATCGTGATACCAATAGTACGTTGGCATGGTGTCGTTCAAGCAAGCAATCACATTTCCACTTACACTTACCGAAGCATCGGGTTGCGGGAAGACACTAATGGTGGTAGATGCAGAAACATTCGTTACCTCGCTTAGCGCAATGTTTATGGTTCCGGAAGTTCCATTTCCCGAACTGAACGACTGAGAGCCAACAGCTATGTTGAAGGAAGAGGTCCCCAAGTTGTCGTCTTGTGTTATGTCATCTGAATCCCAAAATGTGATGGTGTACGGCGGATTTGAAAGCGTGAAATTCACGTTAGCATACGACGCGCTGGTTTGGTTGTTCACAGTTCCGCTCGTGTAGACCGCGCTGCCCGCTGCGTTGTTAATGGTGAAATAGGGGTCTGCTGTATTGAAGATATCGTCAACGTCTCCATTCCAGTTTCCGTTAACTCCGGCAAGGTTTACAGAAGTAATCACATAGTTTGAAATGACGGTTTGAAGGGAAGCGGTGTATGTTCCCGGAGAGGCGTAATTCACAGGAGATGGGTCTGCCGACGTGGCCGATTGCCCATTCCCGAAATCCCAAGTATAGGTTGTCAATTGGGAAGCATCTCCGCCTATGGTTGCTACATAATCGACATTTATCGAACCGCATCCTGCAGATTGGTCGAAAGAAAACGTCGAGGTTCCTCCAGGTCCTTGTTCTACAATTAATGTTATTACGAAGCTATCGTTTTGTGTGACTTGAAATCCGAACGCTTCAGCCAAGGCTGTAACGCTAATAACAATGTCGTAGGTTCCCGGAAGAACGGGAGTTCCGCATAATGTGGCACAACCGTAATTCTCACCTTGAGGAGGATAAAAAATTCCATCGGCGTCGTTCAAGGTAAACTGAAGTCCAAAGGGTAATCCAGACACATCGGTAACGGTCAATTGCAGCAGTGTTGCATTCACACCAGAGCTTGGATCAACAACATCTGTTGGAATGAAGAACGTCATGACTTGCTCGTAATACAATCCGGTTGTGGCGTTCGGCGGGGTGGCTGGACAAATCTGCGGGGTTCCGGTTGTGTTCGTGCACGTTAAATCGGGAGTACAGGTTGGACATTGCGCATTCACCGAAAGCACTCCAGCAAAGAACACTGACAAAAAGAAGAATAAATTTTTCATAGGCTAAGGTTAGAGCCAAGGCTCTTTCAAGATTAAGAATTTTTTTCGACACACACAATGGTTTCCAATAGAAAAGCAACAAAGTGATTCTATCTTCGCGTACAATATGAAACAGCCTTTTTCAAGAAAATTATTCGCCTACCTCATCAACGGTTTAGTGCTTGCTCTTCCCGTCTACATAACGGGTTATGTTTTATATACCATCTTCGACTCACTCGATCGTGTTCTTCCTATTGAGCACAAATATCCAGGATTGGGCATTGTAATTTTGCTCGTTTCGCTTGTTGTGCTCGGATTTCTTGGAGCAAAAATTATTAACGAACAAATACGAAATCGCTTTTCAAAATTCTTAGATCGTATTCCGTTTATTAAAACAATTTACAAGAGCATTACCGACATGTTAGGGGCGTTTGTTGGGAACAAGAAGCGTTTTAACAAGCCTGTTCTAGTGCGCTTAAGCAAAGACCATGAGGTGGAAGTAATTGGCTTTGTAACCGACGAAGATTTGCAAGAAATTGGCGAAGCAGAAGCTGGAAAAGTTGGGGTTTACATTCCCATGAGCTACAGTTTTTCAGGACACCTGGTTATTGTTCCGCGCAGCAACGTAAAGCCTATTTCAGGTAATTCTCTCGAGCTTATGAAGTATGTGGTAAGTGGTGGTGTAGTTGAATTCGAGCCTGAAAAAAATGAAGGAACGAAATAAGGCGCTTGTCTTACTTCACTTCATTGTATTCCTTTGGGGGTTCACTGGAATACTCGGAAAGGAACTTCACTTCTCTGTTACAATCTTAGTCTTTTTACGCATGCTGGTGGCGCTCGTCTCCATTGCGATTTACAAATATTTCTGGAAGAAATCATTTGCGGTTTCTCGCTTCGATCTAACCAAGCTTTTGTTTGTGGGTGTGCTTACCGCCGCGCACTGGCTGTGTTTCTTTTACAGCATTCACATCAGCAACGTCAGTACTGCTCTCGCGGTCATTAGCACAACAGCGTTCTTCGTTGCGCTCATCTCCCCTTTGTTCAATCGGAAGAAATTTGTGTGGAAGGAACTCGCGCTTGGTGCCTTGGTAACCGCTGGTGTTGCCGTGATTTTTAATGTGGAAACAGAATACGCCTGGGGAATTGTTTTCGCTCTTTTAGCTGCCTTGTTTGCAGCTGTTTTTTCTTCCTTCAACGGCCGGTTCATTCGCTCAATGCACGCAAGCAACATTGCGTTTTACGAAATGTTAGGTGGAAGTTTAGTCCTAATCGCTGTGATTTCCTTCCAACAAGAATGGCACGTTGTTGCTCAATTGAACAGTTACGATTGGTTACTCGTTGTTCTACTTGGAACGGTCACGACAGCCTTTGCCTTTATTGCCAGTGTGAATGTGATGAAGCATCTTTCTCCGTTTTCATGTGCCATAGCCATTAACCTCGAACCTGTCTATACTATCTTACTCGCACTTCTTTTTTACGGACAATCGGAGTACATGCGTCCGCTTTTTTACGTCGGTGCCGTGCTTATTCTTTCAAGTGTGTGGTTAGAGAGTTTATTGCGGAAAAGCGGAACTACAAAGCCAAGCGCACGTTAATTTGAAAATTCTCCCACTCGTCTGCTGTCATAATGGGAACAAACGTGTTGGGTAGACCGGCACACTTTGTTTCGATGTTTTGAGCACGAGATTCCAATTCAGGATGTGTACTCATGAATTCGGGAATGTAACCCGAAACCTCACTCTCATTTTTCATTTTTCGAAATAAGGTGGCCATTCCATTCGGACGAATGCTTGCGTTCGTTAGAAAAGTAAAACCAACTTCATCGGCTTCATTTTCCTGATCTCTGCTGAAAGCCAAGCCCGCCAATTCTCCAACAGCAGAAGCAACTGTAGCACCACCGCCTTGAGCAACTGCCCCTTCCAAAAGTGTTATTATTCCTTCGGTGCGCATGCGTTCTATCACATGACGCTTTTCTAAATGCGCAATTTCATGGGCTAAGACACCCGCTAATTCTTCCGGATTATCGCACATATAAATTAATCCAGTGTGCACCACAATGTGATTTCCAGGCAGAGCAAAAGCATTCACTTCATTGTTATTCACCACATGAATATGAAATTTATCTGCAGCAAAAAGATTCCCTGAAGAAAGTCTTGTGACAACAACATTCATTGCATGATCAATGGAGTCTGATTTAATTTCTTTTGATTCCATTAGAACGGCTTCCATCGCCAGCTCTCCAAATTTTTCTTCGTTGAAATCTCCAAAGGTCATTTGGTTCAACGACTCCGCTACGGGTATGCGCGAAAAAGCAAACCACAATCCAGTAAGTACGACAAGTGTTATGGAAAATCGAATGAGAAACGTTTTCATCTTATTTGTCTTTTCGTACTAAAACATTTGTTAAAGGGGCGAACAACCACCACTTGCTTTCCTTACCCTTTCGAACTTTCACAGCAGAAATAAGCGTTCCAACAATCTCTGAAATGTTCACAAGAATAACTACACACAAATAACCGAAATACTCATTCGAAAATTTCAAGTCGCCAAAAATGATTCTAAATGTCCATTGAAAACTTATGGTGTTCAGAATGAAAACAAAAACCTGAGAGAGCAGCGCTTGCGTGCAATGCCAACGAACGAAATACGAAGACTTCCGATTCGCCATGAAGAAAATAAATGTGGCCAAAAGATTTACAATAGGCAAGGGAAGGCCCGCCATTAAAGCCACCAACGACATAACATAGGCGTTAGCCGCTTTTTCGCGATCGTCTTGTTCGCGAATTTGATCTTGCATTTCTTTCCGTTCCATAGAAAAAAATAAACCGAACTTTCGTTCGGTTTATTGCGTGCTTATTAGATTAAGAACTTTTGAACGTTCTCCATGTTCTTCTTTTTTGTGTTTCCTTGAACAGTGAACCAGTCAACAATTGTCCAAATTCCACAACCTCCTAATGTTAGCAATTTAGCAACACCCAAACCAGTGTCACCAATGTAGAAACGGTCAATTCCATAAGAACCACCAAAAATCGAAATAATCAATGCAGTTGAAGGATCTTTCAAATTTGCCGATTGAATCATAAGAAACTTATTGTCATCAATTGTCATAAGACGATCTCTTAAAAAAGGAATTTGATGACCTTCAAAAAATTTTGCGTTCGTCGCAATGTACATGTCCACACGTGACTGATCCATTTATAATAACAGTTTTGGTTAGGTGCCTACTCTATTTCAGGTTTTCGGCTTTCCCTGTGTGTCTAAAATTAACAAATCGAGAGCAACTCTCGTACACTTCGAACGAAAAAACTATTTTTTCAAAACATACCCCCGCACATAATCCACAACAAAGGCATTTTTTTCCAAGGGCATTCGATTACTCGATTGCTGCATGGCCATGTCTACCAAGATCTTCATGGGAGAGCGAGGGAAAACATTTTCTTCTCTTCCTTCTGCAACCTTTCCGTCTTTGCGATCGCTGGCTTTTTTGTAACGATACAACGTGCGCATTTCTTTCCCATCTGTGTACCAAACAATCGCATTCTCTGTCCACAACACTCCGTAGGTGTGCATTCCATCTGAACCGTCGAAAGGTAACTTCACGCCAACACCCGACATTTTTTTGTTGTAATGAACCGTCATGTGCTGCACCCGCGCTTCTTTCTTTTCGCTATATCCTCCAAAGAAATTCTCTTCGTTCCACAACTCAAAAACATCTATCTCGTTGTTGGTGCCGTCTGATTCACCGTACAACCAAAACGCCGGCCACGCGTCTCTTCCCTTCGGCAATTGACAACGAATTTCATAATACCCCCAATGAACCAATTGTTTCGATTCGAACTCGCCCGTGTCGTAATTGAAGTTCCCCTTGCGCTCTTTCATTCCATCTGTGATCCAAACAAAAAACTGCTGGTCCTTTCGCTCTTTTGGAAGCGTGGTAATTGATACCTTTCCGTCTCTCATACCAACACATTCTTTGGTGAGCCATTGCTGCGTGATCTTCTGATCGGCATCTCGCGTTACACCTTCACGAACAAGCCATTTCGACTCATCCATGCGCGTTCCATTGAACTCGTCGCTGAAGGAAAGCTTCATTGGAATATTCATTCCTCTGAAATTAATTACAGTGTCTTTCGGCTGCGCGAAGACCATCGAAGGCGCAATGGCGCACACCACAACAAGCAACTTCTTCCACATAAAATTTTATTTTTTAGGTTGAAACCACGATGAATACATGACGTAGTTATTCGCTATGCGCTGCACTTCACCTTGAAACAATTCCGGAGAAAGGTCTTTGATTTTCTTGGCTGGAATTCCGGCGTAAACACTTCCGCTCTTCACGTGCGTTCCTTCGGTTAAGATAGCTCCCGCGGCAATGATGCAGTTTTCTTCAATCACACAATTGTCCATGACTATGGCGCCCATTCCAATCAATACGTTGTCGTGAATGGTGCATCCGTGAACCATGGCGCGATGGCCAATGCTAACGTTGTTGCCAATTTTGGTGGAAGCCTTCTGATAGGTTCCGTGAATGATGGCGCCGTCTTGAATGTTTACTTTGTTACCTATTTCAATGGTGTTCACGTCGCCACGCACCACAGCGGTGAACCACACGCTGCATTGATTTCCCATGGTTACCTGACCAACAATCGTTGCGTTTTCAGCAATGAAACATTCGTCTCCCCATGTTGGAGAAACACCGTTAACAGGTAAGATCAAAGGCATGTTCTAAAAATTACAATGGAATATTTCCGTGCTTCTTGCGCGGCATTTTCTCTGCTTTGTTCTCGAGCATTTCAAATGCGCGAATCAACTTCTCGCGAGTCACTGCTGGCTCTATTACTTCATCTACATATCCGCGTTCAGCAGCGCTGTATGGGTTTGCGAAAAGGGTAGCGTATTCGGCTTCTTTTTCTTTCCACTTCGCGTCTTTGTCTGCAGCTTCTGAAATTTCTTTTTTGAAGATAATTTCAGCAGCACCTTTCGCGCCCATTACTGCAATCTCTGCAGATGGCCAAGCGAAGTTCATGTCGGCACCAATGTGCTTGCTGTTCATTACGTCATACGCTCCGCCGTAGGCTTTACGTGTGATAACCGTAACACGAGGAACCGTTGCTTCGCTGAAGGCGTAAAGCAATTTCGCTCCGTTTGAAATAATTCCGTTCCACTCTTGATCTGTACCCGGCAAGAAACCTGGTACGTCTTCCAACACCAACAAAGGAATATTGAACGCATCGCAAAAACGCACGAAACGTGCAGCTTTGTTACTGCTCTTAATATCTAACACACCTGCTAAGAAAGCCGGCTGATTCGCAACAATACCAATGCTTCTTCCAGCAAGGCGTGCGAAACCAACCACAATATTTTCAGCGTAATCTTTGTGCACTTCCAACCAAGATTCTTCGTCGGTTAATGCCGCAATTACTTCTTTGATGTCGTAAGGTTGATTCGGATTAGCAGGAATAATTCCATTCAATGCTTCTCTTCTTTCGTTGCCCGCTTCGTAAGGCAAACGTGCTGGAGTTTCCTCGCAGTTCTGCGGCATGTAAGAAAGCATTTGACGAATCGTCTTCAACGCTGCCACGTCGTTCTCTGCCGTCAAATGCGTAACACCACTTTTCGTGCTGTGTGCACTTGCACCGCCCAAATCTTCACTGCTCACTTCTTCGTGCGTAACGGTCTTCACTACGTTCGGACCAGTAACAAACATGTAGCTCGTGTTTTCAACCATGACAATAAAATCTGTCAAGGCCGGAGAATACACAGCACCTCCAGCGCATGGACCCATGATCGCACTCAACTGTGGCACAACGCCGCTGGCTTGAACATTCTTGTAGAAGATGTCGGCATAGCCGCCAAGACTCACCACCCCTTCCTGAATGCGAGCTCCGCCGCTATCGTTCAATCCAATCAATGGCGCGCCATTCTTCATGGACAAGTCCATGATTTTACAAATCTTCTGCGCGTGAGCTTCAGCAAGCGATCCGCCCATTACGGTAAAATCCTGAGAGAAAACGTACACCAAGCGTCCGTTTATTTTACCGTATCCGGTAACTACTCCGTCACCCAAATATTTCTCGTTCTCCAATCCGAAATTGGTGCTGCGGTGTGTCACCAACATTCCAATTTCTTCGAAGGAATTTGTGTCTAATAAAACCTCTATACGCTCACGTGCTGTGAGTTTTCCTTTCTTGTGTTGCGACTCTATACGCTTCGCACCACCACCCAATAAAGCTTCCTGCTTCTTCTGTTCGAGATTGGCTAATTTTTCTTGCATGTGGCAAATTTAGGATTATTCCGCTGTGCCTGCTACATCGAATTCCACAACGACCTCCGTTCCGCCGTTGTTAAACGTGCATCTGTCGGCTAAGCGTTGCATAAGAAATACGCCTCTTCCGTGAGGCAATTCAATGTTTTCAGGAGCGGTAGGATCTGGAAGATTTTCGTAATCGAAACCCGGCCCCTCATCAGAAATAATAAATCGCAAAGTCTTTTCATTTTCCAATTCGAAGGTCAATGAAACCTGAAGATCTGTGCTCATGCGGTTTCCATGAACAATAGCATTGTTCACTCCTTCCGTAAGACAGATCAATACTTCCCCGTAATAATCTTCCTTCACATTGTATTCACTGCACACATCGTCTACTAGCTTCTCAGCTAAATGTATGCTTTCAAGCACGGATGGAAAACGAAGTTGTCTGCGACCTTGGATCATGAATTAATTTTTGCGTATCAAAAATGAGAAAAAAAACGCGATGTTCCATTTATTTCTTTCACGAATTTCTGAAATAGCGTTGCGTCTTCTCTTTGTAATAAGGTTTTAAGTTCGGAGAAACAGAACGTAAGGTCTCTACTCCCTTTTGTTTGTTCTTCAAAAACTCTTCGTATTTCTTAGGGTTTCCAACAGGCGCGTTCACCGCTTCGTTGCTCTTGCGCTCTTCATCCATCTCACGCACACGCTCGGCTTGCTCAGCCTTCAACAAGCGAATCATAATGTCATTCTGCCTGCGAATACTCTCTTCGGTAATCTGGTTGTTCACAATGTCGCGCTGAAGCTTTTCCATCTCTTTCGCAATCTGCTTCATCTCATTGCCCGCGCCGCTTCCGTCTTCGTTCAATTCATTTCCCTTCTCTTCCATCATCTTGCGAATGGCAGCTTGCTTCGCAGCCATCTGCGCCAATTCCTTCGCCATGCCTTCATCTCCGCCACTCTTCGATCCACCCGAATTGTTCTTGCCCTGATTCTGTCCTTTCTTCTTCGCTTCTTCCAACTGCTTCTGTAAACCTTCTTGCATGCGCTTCATCTGCGCCGCAGAGGCTTTGCTCTTGCCTTTTCCTTTGCCCTTTCCACCGGGTTTGTTGCAACTGCCTTTGCCTTCTTTTTTCGATTTCGATTCAGACTGCATTTGGGCTTGCATTTGTTGAAGGGCGTCGTCTAACAGCAATGCTAAGTTGTTGTAGCCCGTCATAGCAGACTGCTGATTCTGAGAAATGCGTGGCATGTTTCCATCTGGAAAATCTTTCATAACGCGATCGAGGTTCGCGTTGATCTCGTTGATCTCGTGATTCACGGTTGAACTAATCTCAGGCACGCGCTTGCTCAACGCGAACAGACTGTCTTCGATCATGCGCGAATCGTCTTTCAACTTGCGCTGACGTTGCGCCAAGGTCTTCATGCGCGGGTCGTTGGCCATGGTCTTCTTGGTCTCTTCCATAAGCGCTTCTTGGTCGAAACTCACCGAAAGAATGTTCTCTAACAACGCACGCATAGCAGCCATGTCTTCTTCGTGTTGCTCTTGCTCTGCGGCTTCCATACCGTCTTGCATTTCGCTCGCCATTTGCTTCATCTTCTCTGCGGCTTTCTTTTGCGACTTCGAGGCATTGGCTTTTTTATTTTGTTTCAATTCGGAAGATGACTTTTCTTGTTCGTCGTCGATCTCTTTTTTCAATCCATCGGTATCCGGAATTTCTTGCGGAGTCTCCAATTCTTTATTCAACTCTTCCGCCTCTTTCAATTCCTTCTTCACGTCTTCGAACTCTTTGTTCAGCTGCTCTTGCTCTTTCAGCTTTTCCTCTGCACTCTTCGACTCGTCGTTGGCCAACTTCTCTTGTTTGTCTGCCAATTCATTCAACTTCTCAGTGGCTTCTTTCAATTTCTCTTCGACCTCCAGTTCTTTGAATTGTTCCAAGGCACGATCCAATTCCTTCTCTAAATCTTCGGTCGAAAGATTCATTTTCTCAATCTCTTTTCGAAGCTCGTCTTTGTTCAGTTCGTTCATGAGCTTCTGCAGTTCTTGCATCATCTCTTTCATTTCCGGACTGAGCATTTCGTTCATCAAACGCTCCAACTCTTTTTGCTTTTCAGCCATCTGCTCGTCCTTCTGCTCTTGGTTGCGCTGCTGGTTTTGCTGTTGAATTTCTTTGACTTGCTCTTCCAATTTTTTCTGACGCTCGACAAGGTCTTCCAATTTCTTCTTGTCCTGCCAATTCAAGTTTTGCTTCTCGAGCATTTCGCGTTCGAGCTGCTTCATTTCCTTCTGCAATTTTTCTGCTTCGCGAAGGCTCGACTCTAACTGGTCTTTGATGCTTTCACTTTGCTCGTTGCGCATTTCCTTCAGTTCTTCTTCTGTAGGATTCACGAATTGTCTTACTTGGGAACGTGTGCTCTTCGCTCCGTGCACACCGTCGTTGTCCCACACTTCGAAGAAGTAATTCACTTCGTCGCCGGGTTCTAGGTTAAAGATTGAAAAATCTACGGCGTGGAAAAACTGATCTCCGGTTGTTCCCACTTCAAACTGAATGGGCAACACGGTTGCGCTTTCTACGGCCTTACCGTCGCGCATGTGAACGGCGGTGAAGGTGAGTTTCGTAAGGCCGTAATCGTCTTGAATACCTCCGGTGAAATAGTGAATGTATCGCGAAGTTGAATCGGTTTCATCTTGAACTGAAATGCTCGGATATCCGTCGGCAACGACGTTCACTTGATACGACAGCGCATTTCCATTTTGCACTTGTTCGTTTTGTGGAATGACGCTGTAGGCAAAATTCTGCGAAGCATTTTCGCGGTGCTCGAATCCTTCTGACGTTTCTTCGAAAGGCAGTTTGCCAGCGGTTGTTTCAAACAAAACGGAAGAAGTGTTTTCTCCGGCGATTCTCCAGATGAGCTGTGTGCCTTCAGGGACAAGCAAATCGCCGGTGTTGTTCACCACGGCGTTTTCTTTTTTCAAGTAAGTCGGATAGTTCACTTCAATCTGAAACTGCGTCAGCTTCGGCATTTGGAGAACATCGAGGTTATACCCTTTGCTGTGAAATTTTCCTCCATGAAAAACAATCGTCGCGTCTTCCTTCACATTCGAAAGGGTGTATGCGAATTCAATGTTGCTCTTCTTCACCATTTGGAATTTCTGTCCGTTTACTTCAATGAAAACCTGCGCTGGAATTTCTTTTCCTGTCACTTGCATGCGCACCTCGTAGTCGGTGTTTTCAATCGCTGTGAGCGTGTCGTTCAGCATTTCCATGGTGAAGGGTGCTTCCTCTTCAATGATCTCGTTGTAGCGCAGCAGACGGTCGGTAGGTTTTAGAATGAAGGAAGGCGTGATTAAAAACAACACACCAAAAACGCCAACCAACGGAAGGAGGTAGCGCAAATATTTTTTGTTCTTCTTCACGTCAATGGCTGCTGTGAAAGGAACCGGACGAAGGGCCTGCATGCGTTGTGCAATGCTGGCTTGAAGCAGACTGCTTTCCGCATGCTCGTTCAATTGTGATTGAAGTTGAAGCGTGTTCAACAAACGATCATCGACCTCTGGAAAATGCTTTCCAATAATGGAAGCCGCTTGCTCGTAGGAAATGTGCTTTCCCAACTTCAACATAGAAAAAAACGGCAAGGCTATTCTTGAAACAATGAAGTAAGCAGAAGCGGTTAAAAATCCGAAGAAGAAAATGGTTCTGATGGTTGGACCGAAGTGTCCGAAATACTCAAGGGTAACGAGAATCAGATACAATCCTAGGAAAAGTGCAGCAACATACAAAAGCCCTTGAACCATGCGGTTCTTGTAGTACTTCCGAATGAAGTCGTCTAAGCGTTGTATAAGTTGTTCGTATGCGTTCATGCCACTTTCTTCAGCATTGAAAGATACAAACGAAATTGTTTGACACTTATTTTTTCGGAACGGAAATACAGACGTTTTGTGCTTCGGTGAAAAAGCGAAGGGCTTCCCATCCGCCTTCACGACCAACACCCGACTGCTTCACGCCACCGAAAGGCGTGCGCAAATCTCTTTCCAACCAACAGTTCACCCAGACAATTCCGGTTTGAAGATTTCCTGCAAGACGGTGTGCCACGGTAACGTTGTTGGTCCAGATGCTGGCCGCCAATCCGTACTTCGTGCTGTTCGCCAATTGCTGCGCTTCTTCCTCGGTTTCGAAAGATTGAATGGTGATCACTGGTCCGAAAATTTCTTCCTGATTGGTTCTGCACTGTGCGTTCAAACCTTCAATAATGGTTGGAAGCATGAAGTAACCGCCAGCGTTTTCTCCTTCTAGAATTACACGCTCGCCGCCGCAAAGAACGGTTCCGCCTTCTTGCTTCGCCAATTCAACAAAGGAAAGCACTTTGTTCAAGTGCGGCTCGCTGACCAAAGCGCCCATTTTCGTTTTGTCTTCCAACGGATTTCCCGGAACAATGCGCGATACTTTTTCAATCAACGCCGCCTTGAATTTTTCATAGATGCCGCTCTGCACATAGAGTCTAGAACCGCACAAGCAAATCTGCCCTTGGTTTGCGAACGATGTGCGAACGGTGGTTGAGAGTGCTTCATCGAAATCGCAATCGTTGAAGATGATGTTTGCATTTTTTCCACCCAACTCCAACGACATCTTTTTGAATTTCGGCGCCACCACTGAAGCAATGTGCGCGCCTGTTGCGGTTCCGCCGGTGAATGAAATGGCCTTAATGCCGTCGTGTTGCACAATGGCCTCTCCGGCTTCGGGACCGTATCCGTGAACAATATTTAACACACCTGCAGGCATTCCGGCCTCGGCGCAAAGTTTCGAAAATAGATACGCGGTATACGGAGTAATCTCTGAAGGCTTTGCTACCACACAGTTTCCGGCGGCCAAGGCTGGAGCAATCTTCCAAGTGAATAAGTACAACGGAAGGTTCCAAGGTGAGATACATCCGACCACGCCAATGGGCTTGCGCAAGGTGTAGTTGATGTATTCGGTATTCGGATGTGCCTCGCTGGCGAAATGCAAAATGCCTGTCGCGAAAAAGCGAATGTTGGCTTCAGCGCGAGGAATATCTACGGCTCGAGAAAGCGAAATGGGCTTCCCGTTATCGAGCGATTCGGCCTGCGCCAAGGCTTCAGAATTGGATTTTATTAAATCTGCAAGGCGAATGAGCACCTCTGAGCGCTTTTCTACAGAAAGATTTGACCACGAAGGGAAGGCCGCTTCAGCGGCCGTAACCGCCGCATTAATATCGGCTTGTTCGCTGCGTGGAATAAGGCTGTACACCTTACCAGTAGCAGGATCTACGTTGTCAAGGGTCTTTCCTGAAACGGCAGAAATGAATTCTCCGTTGATGTAGTTCTGAAGTGAAATCACAGGCTTATTTTTAAAAAACGAAGATAGAAACAGAAAAATACTTGGTGTTATGAAAAGAAAGTATTTATTTTGCAGTCGCTTTTCGAAGGAGAAGTGAGATTGCCCGATCGTCTAATGGCAGGACAACTGTTTTTGGTGCAGTTTATATAGGTTCGAATCCTGTTCGGGCAACGATCAAAAAGCCGCTTCAATGAAGCGGCTTTTTTTATTCCTTAATTTGCAAAAAATATTCGCATTGAAAAACATTGCTATTCTCGGTTCAACCGGATCTATAGGTACTCAGGCGCTTGAAGTTATTCAAGAGCATCCCGATCAATTTTGTGTGGAAGTGCTTACGGCCCACAGCAACAGCGCCCTGCTTATTCAGCAGTCGTTGAAATTCAATCCGAATGCGGTTGTTATTTCCGACGAATCGAAATACGCTGAGGTAAAAGAAGCCTTGGCTTCTACCGACATAAAAGTTTATGCGGGAAAGCAAGCGTTGGAGCAGATTGTGGAGATGGACAGCATAGACATTGTGCTTACCGCGTTGGTAGGTGCAGCTGGACTTCCGCCAACGGTGAAGGCTATTCTTGCGAAGAAGAACATTGCGTTAGCGAACAAAGAAACGTTGGTGGTAGCCGGAGAAATTATTACGCAGCTTGCGAGAGAAAACGGAGTGAATATTTATCCGGTCGACAGCGAGCACAGCGCCATTTTCCAATGTCTCGCTGGCGAGTGGCACAATCCGATTGAAAAAATTATTCTTACCGCGAGTGGTGGTCCGTTCAGACAGAAGCCTGCTGAAGAGTTGGCTGAAGTGACGAAAGCGCAAGCATTGAAGCATCCGAATTGGACCATGGGCGCGAAGATTACCATTGACTCTGCAACCCTTATGAACAAAGGGTTAGAGGTTATTGAAGCGAAGTGGTTATTCAATTTGAAGCCTTCGCAAATAGAAGTGGTTGTTCATCCGCAAAGTATCATTCACAGTTTGGTTCAGTTTGAAGACGGAAGCATGAAAGCGCAGTTGGGATTGCCCGATATGAAGTTGCCGATCTTATATGCCATGGCTTATCCGCAGCGTGTGAAGACGGACTGGCCTCGCTTCAACTTCATGGATTATCCGCAGTTTACGTTCGAGAAACCACGCATCGAAGTGTTCCGTTGTTTGGGTCTTGCCTTCGAAGCGTTGGAACAAGGCGGCAACGCGCCATGCATCTTGAATGCTGCCAATGAAATTGCAGTTGCTCGTTTCTTAAATGACGAAATTAAATTCTTACAAATCGCAGAAACGGTAGAGAAGACGCTTCAACAAGCAACGTTCATCGCGAAGCCATCGTTAGAAGAATTGATTGCTAGTGATTCGGAAGCGAGGGGGATTGCGGCTAACCTTGATAAAAAATCACCAGGATCAACTGATTGAATCCTTTAACAAAGTTAAAAAAGGAGAAAAAATAACAACAATCAAATTCAAATAATATGGGAACGACTCTTCAAAACTCTACGATTTGTATTGAAAAATTGAATTTCGATTTAATAGGAAAAATTTCTTTGAAACTTCAAGATGGGCGAATAATAATTGTACCCCTGAAATATTTTCCAGAGCTTCAAAAACTTTCAGTGGCCCAAAGAAAAAAGTATACTATTGTAGACGACCGGACAATCTTATTCAACTATTCAGATGCTGTATATCACCTTGAAGATTTTATGGGCCTTGAAAACAAATGGAGAGAAAGATAATTTCGTGATTCAACTCCGACGAGGATTCGGTCCGTAATTCTTAAAAAACTTCATCGAGCATAAATTTTACCCTCATTTCACCTTTGAGGGTATTTTTTTTATTTTTTACCCGCGTTCATTAAACCGTCCCACATCTCTTGCGGTGAAAAACCACCCTATTCGCCGCAAATATGCGGTGAATGATGCTGTTAATTGCCGCAAAGTTCATCCGGATGATTCTATAACTCCACGCGAATTTTTGCAATAAAGAAATTTTATACTATCTTTCGTATCATTAATGTCAGGTTTATCCTGACAATACCACTATGAATAATAAATATATCTCTAGGCAGTCTAACGAACTCCTTTCTTATTTCAATGGAAAGAACAAAGCGTGCTTCGACTATAGCGAGGCATTTCGCGCAATGCCCAATTCAAAGGAAAGTACACTTCGGGAACTTCTGAGCGACATGACAAGACGTGGACTTCTGATGCGGCTGAAAAACGGAGTTTATTGCATCATACCCTACGAAACAAACGCAAAAGATTTTATGCCCGACTGGCATCTTATAGCAGGGAGTTTAGTGAACGGGGCGCAATATTATATTGGTTACTATTCTGCTTTGCAGATTCATAATCTCATCACACAACCTTCATTGAAAGAGCAAATTGTTGTTTCGAAACAAATTCGTCCTTCGGAAATAAAAATCAAGAACATTCCCTTTCAATTCATTTATCACAACGACAAACATTTCTTCGGAGCGAAAAAAATATGGATAGATTCTTTCAATAAAGTGCTTTGTTCCGATTTAGAAAAGACATTTATAGATTGCCTATTCAAACCTGACTATGCAGGAGGTATTGTGGAAGTCGCAAAAGCTATTCACACTTCAAAAAATAAAATAAAATATGATGTTCTTCTCGATTATGTAAAAAAATTCGATTCTCAAGCAGTTGTAAAACGGTTAGGTTTTCTATTGGAAATACTCGAAATTAATTCGGACATTATTGACGAATTACAAAAAATAAAAACGGCTTCTTATATAGTGCTCGACACGGAATTACCTGCGCTCGGTAAACGAAACAGCCGATGGAGCATTCAACAAAATTTAGAATCAGAAACCATTAAATCTGCAATCTACACATGATTAAACCAGCAGAAATACAACAAAAAGCGCGTGCTACCGGTGTTCGCGATCAACAGATTGAAAAAGATTATATACTTTCCTGGATTTTAAAAGGCATTGCGCAACATGGAATACTCTCAAAAGTAATCGTGTTCAAAGGAGGCACTGTTTTAAAGAAAATCTATTTTGAAGATTACCGATTTTCAGAAGACTTAGATTTTACATTAATCAATAATGAAATTTCCAACGAACAAATTTTCGTGTGCTTCAAGGAAGCGTTTGAATACATTAAAGAAGAAGCCAATATTCCACTTGAAATCATTGATAACAATGAACACGAAGATGGAGGGATAAACTTTTACATAAGCTATATCGGGCCTCTTGGCGGGCAAGGGAATAATAAACGTGTTAAGATTGATATTTCTAGAAGCGAACAACTCGTTTTCGAACCCGTTATTAAAAGTACTTTCATTGGTTATTCAGATTTGGAAGAACACCTACTTCTGTGTTATCCGCTCGAAGAAGTTTTAGTGGAAAAAATGCGGGCAGTCATGCAGCGCATGCAAGCACGTGATTTTTATGATATCTGGTATCTCCTGGAACAACATGGAATGGACGTTGATTTCTATATAAATGAATTCGAAACAAAGTGCGAATGCAAGAAATTAAAACACACCGATTTTCCAAAAAAATTAACAGAAAGATTGCCGCAATACAAAGGCCGTTGGCAAAGTTCAATGAACGAACAAATAAAAGACTTACCCGATTTTGATCAAGTAGAACGCGAAGTTCTAAGACATCTAAAGAACCTGAACTTGAAATAAGTGAATTTAAAAAGTTCCATTACCTCAACTCAGCCGAACACTCACTCTGCAAGCCTTGCAATATGCGCTGCATGCTCTTCTCAACGACTTCATCGGTTAGGGTTTGCTGAGCGTCTTGAAGGATGAATTTCAAAGCATACGATTTCTTTCCTTCTGGAAGATTCTTGCCTTCGTAAACGTCGAACAAATTCACTTCCTTCAATAATTTCTTTTCGCTTTTGAGGGCAGACTGACGAAGGCTTTCAAACGTGGTTTCCTTGTTCAACAACAACGATAAATCGCGACGCACCCATGGGAATTTATTCAACGGTTGGAAGGCATTGCGCTGTTGCGTTCTCAATTTTTCCAACGTGTCGAAATCGAATTCGGCATAGAATACTTCTTGCTCAACGTCTGTTGCTTCTTGAATTTCTGGACTCACACGTCCCATCTTCACCAACGATTTTTTCTGTGCAGATAACTCCATTCCATAAGCGAAAATGGGAGAGTCCTGAATTGAAATCACATCGCATTGCTGAATGCCCAAGGCATTCAAAATATTTTCAACCACTGCCCGCAATTGCGCCAATGACGAAGC
>CALCNZ010000059.1 GCA_937897625.1 uncultured Flavobacteriales bacterium | reverse complement strand
GCGCGTTTTTACGTAGGCTCCGTTTTTCCATTCATAGCGTAACATACCTCCCAATTGAGTTTGTGCGGCGTCACTCACATGCACATTTTTTGCATTGAATTCAACAATCATTTGACCGCTGCTTGGGTCGCCAGGCGTGTTATACACAATGTTGTTCGCATTATCTGTCACATAAATTTTCGTGTCAGACATCCATTTCCAATTACCGAAAGAAACCAGTCCTTCAAACGTAAGACGATCGCTTATTTTGTAGGCAAAATCCATTTCAGCACCCATGTGACGTGCATTCATTCCTTGAATGTTCACGGTAATGTTTGTGGTAGGATCCTGCGGATTTGGAACCGAGATTCCTCCCGGATAAGGTTTGTTTTTCCAATCGGTGAAATACGCATTGAAATTGGTAGAGAATTTCTTCGACTTGAAATTCAAACCGGTTTCAAAGCTTGTAATTTTTTCATTGAAAATTTGATTGAAGCGCTGATTGCTGTTGGTATATACCTGGTTGAATAGAGGAGCCTTATTCAAGTATCCGCCATTTACAAATGCTGCAACATTTTTGTTGAAGCTATATTTAACACCAGATTTTAACGTGAAAGTAGAACGGTAATACCATCCCGTACTTTGATATTTCGAACCGGGCATATTGCTGTATAGCGTTTGTCCATTGTAGATGGTAGTATCTACGCTCATTGCAATGGCGTTGTTCGCGTAGGTATAACCCACCGGCACATCAACACCATCTACAGTATAAACCTTCGGCTTGAAATAGTCAACGCGCATATATCCGGTTTCTGCGGCAGACGCACTGAAGAAGGCAGACACTTTATTTTTTTCATATTCCATTTGACCAAAAAATCCGCCCCAGCGAATGAAGGCATCGTTGTGGTAGTCTACCGTGTCGCCAACTCTTTTAATTAAGTTGGTTGAATTGTAATTGAATTTATCACGAACCCAAGCGTAATCTGCTCCCATGAGATCAATGATTTTCGCGTAGTGAGAGCCTTTGTATTGACGAACATCTATTCCTCCTGAAAAAGTAAGATTTTCGTTGATTTTGTTGCTGTATGTTGAAAGCGCACCGTACCACATGTGGTCGTTCATGCTGGCCTTAATGTAGTTCGAAACAGCATAACGCTCGGTACTGCTAACTTGGGTGTTAATGTTGTAATCGGGTCCCGAGAAAAGTGGAATCTTATTTCCAACATTTGAATCGAAAAACGATTGTACGTTCACACTTCCGTTGGTGTAATCGTTCACGGTTAAGTTGGAACGCCATCCAGTTCCGCCACCATGACCCATAGACATATAGGCAACGGTAGACAAGAAAGATTTCTCGTTAATCGTCCAAATATCTTTGAAGGAGAATTGAGGCTTGAAAAAGAAATTCACTTTTCCATTCACAGTTTCCTGGGCTTGCACATTTGTTTTTACACCGTTCGCAAAGTCATAGCGTGTGAGGTATCCAACATCTGGATTGTAATTTATTCCACCGTTATAAATGTCTCGTGAAGATCCACTGAATTGGTACTGCGTGCCCGAGTTAAGTGTCAATGCTGTTGCATTGTCGTACATGGCAACGGCATCTGTTTTTGTGCGTTGGCCATGACTTTGCGGAGCGCCAACTGCGTAGAGACTGAGTAAGTGATTTCCCAATATTTTTTCAACTTTACCATAGAAAAAATACCCTTTTGTAAATCCACCTTCTATCCAACCGTCTCCTTTTTTATAAGAACCTGCCAAGCTGAATGCCCAGCCATTCTTTGTTTTTCCAGAGTTGTATGAAAAGGAAGTTCTGGCAAATGCCCCGTAGGAATATTCTTCACGAACTTGAGCTCTTCTTTTTGAGTCGATGCCTCTGGTCATGATATTCATGGTTCCACCTACTGCGGGAATTACCAATTTGGAAGCACCCAATCCACGTTGAATTTGGGTGGTTTGTGTGGCCAAATCTAAACCGAACCAATTGCTCCAATAAACTGTTCCATTTTCCATATCGTTTACTGGAACCCCATCCAACATTACAGCAACGTTATTTCCTGAAAATCCGCGAATGGTAACGCGGGCATCACCGTCTCCTCCTCCCGAACGAGTAGCGTACGCGCCAGGAGTGGTATTTGCCAAAGTTGCTAATTCTCTTCCTGAAAGTTCTTCTTCAATACGTTTCAAGCCAATGTTCGAAAAAGCAACAGGCACTGATCTTCCTACTGCGAAATCGGCAGTGATGACAAGTTCTTTTTGAGTGGTTTGAATAAGGTCAAAGTCAATCGAATATTCTTTTTTCGAAAGTGAAATGGACTTTTTAATTTCCTCATAACCCACTGCGGTAATAATCAAATCGTAATTTCCGTAGGGTAGGGTAATGCTGAATTTTCCGGAAGGATCAACAGCGACTCCATTTTCTTTGTTGGCCCAAAGCACAAAGGCATTCGGCAACGTCTCTCCTGAAAGTCCATCACGAACGGTTCCACTTATAACACCCTGCTGCGCTTGTGCAGATGAAGCGAAGGGAATTAAAGCGAGCAATAAAAAGAATGATTTTAAAATTCTCATAGCAAAGAAATAGAATTAAGTAATTGGCGATAAAAAAGGGGCTTAACCGAAGTGAGCCCCTTTTTCAAGAATTGTAGTTCGTTTACTTTATAAAAGTTTGGCGATTGAATGTTCCGTTTTCAAAACCGACCTCAATTATGTAAGCTCCTTTTGCAAGTGAACCGGTCTGAATGCGAGTCATACGGTCTAAAATTGTCCCGTTCATGAATAAAATGTGTCCTGTATTGTCGAATATTCTAATTGAACGAATGGTCTTCGAAGAAACCACATTCAAAACATCTCCAGAAACTGGATTAGGATACATTGAGAATGCGCGCTCTGTCATTTCTGAAACGCCTACAACACCGCAATCGCAGGTGTGTGAGCCTAAGAAAGTAAAGGTGTTTGCTGGTAAAGTATCGTATTGAGCAAATACATCGAAAGTAGCTGGGTTGGTTGTTACAGCTGAGGTAACTGTTGACTTTCTAATTTGAGTGTGGTCAGTAGAAGCGTACAAAGTTGCACCGGTAGCGTCTGTGCCGTATGAGCTCCATCCGCCGAATCCAGTACCCTCTCCAATTCTTCCGTAAAGATCAATAAGTGTTTGTCCGTTGTTCGTTACGATAGCAACTGCATCGTTTCCGTTGAAGTACAAAGGCCAAATTCCTGCGTCGTAAGTTGGGTTAACAAAAAGATCGGCAGCTGCTGCCAATTCATCCCATACAGGCGCTTCCAATCCTGTACCCAAAGAATCTCTCTTGTCTAAAACAACAACAATTACATCGTGAGGTGCAATTGAATATCCGTCAAGAGGAGTAATGCTTCCGTAAGAAGTACTACCGTTTGAAAAACGCACAAGTCCGTATCCGTTAAGGTCTACGGTGCTGTTTGTTGAATTGTAAATTTCAATAGCCTTGTTGTTGCTCCAACCTTCAACAATTTCAGAGATGAAAACTGAAGTGCACTGGGCTTTAGCTGTAAATAAGGCTAACACAGAAAAAGAGAGAAGTAAAAGTTTTTTCATTACCATTTAATTTTGAGGCAAATATATTCGACAATTAGTTCACTTCGGAAGTCCAATGTGAAATGAATGTTAAATGATAAAGCACCCTTTTACGCATTTTATTCGTCTTTATTCTTGGATAGCTACTTACTAACGTTTCTGCCTTAACAATTTTAGCCTTGTTTCTGCCGAAAACCAAAGTGTATATGGAGTTATTTGTTAAATTGCACCCTTATAGTACGAAAAATATTACGATGCGCTTCTTTGTCCGATTTTTAGCTATTGCTTCAGTTTATTTATTGAGTTATTCGGCTCAAGCAAACCACGTTTTAGGTGGAAACCTAACTTGGGTTTGCCTAGGTGGTAATCAATATCAGATTACCATGCGAATTTACAAGGATTGCTTCGGAGCTAGCCCTGCACTTTCAGCTGAAAACCTATTTGTATTTCCTACCGGCTGTGCTTTAAATCCTCAGAACATTACGTTAAACCTAATCAGTACCACCGAAATATCTAACCTGTGTGCGAGCGAATTGCCCAGCAGCTCTTGCAACGGTGGATTATCTCCAGGTACACAGTTGCTCACATATCAAGCTACAGTAACCCTTACTCCTGGATGCACCTGGGAAGTCATATGGAACGAAGGCGACTGGAATTATTTCAACAATATCAACTATAGCACGCTTCCAGATGCTTACTTAGACGCTCTTATTAACACCAATTACTGTGCAGATTCCCCAGTAATTACCTCCATGCAAGTACCCTATGTTTGTCGAAACAATGGAGTATTCATTCACACTCCTACGATAACGCTTCCGGCAGGAACAACTGCTTCATATGCACTTTCTACGCCACAAACAACAGGAGCTTCATTGGATGTTGGAATAAATGTTCCCGGTTATGTCAATACCTTGGGAGCAACGGTTAATGCCACAACCGGAGCTGTTTCCATTAATACAAACGGTATTTCAGTTGGAAATTATATTGTAACGGTTCAGATTACTATTTCGCAAGGCGCGAACGTTGTAGGGACGTATTTTGAAAACATGGTTTTTGTTATCCGCGACTGTGGAATAACCCCTACAGCCTTTGCTAATCCTGAAATCCAGACTATCAATATCGCAGCCGATTTAGCCGGTCCAGCAACCATTAACGCCTGCTCGGGCGATAACGTTTGTTTTACAGTTTCAGCATCTAACACAAATTTGTACCGCGCAATTACCCTAACCGCGACATGGAGTGCGGGTATGAACGCGGGAACGCCGGTATTCACTCAAAGTACTGTGAATTACAATCCGGCTTCAGGGAACTTCTGCTTCACAGCTGATCCTTCCATGGTTGGCGCTCCCAATACGATAAATTTTCATGCGGTAGACAACGCTTGTACTGCACCGCAATCAGATGATCAAGTGGTCACAGTAAACGTTTTTCCGAGCGTTACACTGAATCCCACAACAGCAACTATTTGCAACAATGCTCCTGTAACCGTTACTGCTTCCGGGGGAACAACCTATACGTGGTCTGTGTTAAGTGGTGACACTACGCCCGGTTTCGATGGACCAGGCGCAGTGCAGGTTTTAGAAAGTATCTCAGGTAACACGGTAATTATGGTGTCTATGGCTGGAGTGCCAGCACAGTGCAATGCGACAGATACACTAACCGTAACCGTTCCAGATTTTACAGTTCAACCACTGGCAACCCAAAGTATGTGTGTTGGTGGAACAGTTACCCCGTTAACCTTCACTTTGGTCGGAGTAACAGGAACCCCCACATACCAATGGTATAGCAATGCTACAAATTCAAATACCGGTGGAACAGCAATTGCCGGGGCAACAACAATAACTTACACTCCTTCGAGTGCTACTGCGGGGACTACCTACTATTACTGTGTAGTGACGCTCTCATCTGCGAGCTGTCCGAATATTACGACCAACCCGGCCGAGGTCAATGTTATTGCCGATCCAACCATTACCACTCAACCCCTAGCAACGCAAAATATTTGTATCGGAGGTTCTGGTACATTAAACGTTGTCTATTCCAACGGTCTGGGAAATGCGACCTATCAATGGTATTCCAACACGGTTGTAAGTAATACAGGCGGTTCCATTATTGCTGGAGCCACAAGTGCAACTTACACAACACCGGTATTATCAACCACAGGGACGAGAAATTACTATTGCATTGTAACACTAAGTGGTTCAGGTTGTGGAACTGCACTTTCATCTGTTGGACAGGTGGTTGTGGTTGCCGATCCAACAATCTCTTCACAGCCCACAGCCACGCAATCAATTTGTGTAAGTGGAACACCTGCTTCCATTTCGGTAGGTTATACCGGCGGAGCAGGAACACCTTCTTATCAATGGTATTCAAACACAACAACTAGCACTACAACAGGAACCGCAATACCTGGAGCTACCTCAGCTACGTATGCATTTCCTCAAATGAACACGCCTGGAACGTACTACTACTATTGCGTGATAACATTGAGTTCATCGGGTTGTAACGTTCTTACCTCTGCAACTTCCCAAGTAATTGTTGTTGCCGATGCCACCATTGCAACCCAACCACAAGCTTCTCAAACAGTATGTTTGAATGGTATTCCAACAGCGCTAACGGTGACGGTAAATAACGGATTGGGAACCATTACATACCAATGGTATTGCACAACGGTTAACAACAACTTTTCGGGATCTGCGCTAGCGGGTGCGACTTCACCGACATTTATTCCTCCAACGAACGTAACCGGAACACGTTATTACTACTGTCGTGTAAACGTAGCGAGCTTAACGTGCGGAGTTATTTTCGTTGTTACTTCTGGAACAGGAGCCATAATAGTGGTAGCTCCTCCAACAGTGAATACACAACCTACGCCTACTCAGAGTATTTGTATCGGAGGAACCCCGAATGCGCTTACAATGGGTTACACCGGTGGGACAGGTACAGCGAGTTACCAATGGTACAGCAATACAACCAATAGCAATACTGGAGGAACCGCAATTGCTGGTGCTACCACAAATTCATACACACCGCCGGGGGCAACTGTTGGCACCTTTTATTATTATGGTGTAGTTACCTTAACAGGTTTAGGTTGTGGAAGTGTGCCAAGCAACGTGGCTACTGTAAATGTTCTTGCGGATCCAATCATTACTTCCCAACCAACAGCATCACAAACCATGTGTGTTGGTGGCATTCCTTCTTCGCTTGTTACGGCATATTCCGGAGGAACAGGAACAGCTTCTTATCAGTGGTATAGCAATACAACCAACTCAACAACGGGTGGTACGGCGATCACCGGAGCAACAACAGCTACCTACGCGCCACCCGCGATTACTACTTCAGGAAATTATTACTATTACGGAGCTGTTACACTTTCAGGCTCTGGATGTGGAACCATAACTTCATCTGCTGCAAACATTGTAGTTGTCGATGATCCTTCTTTTTCAGTTCAACCCCTTTCCACCCAAACGACTTGTATCGGTGGAACAACAACGGCTCTTTCTGTAACTTCAATCGGAGGAACAGGCACAATGTCTTACCAATGGTTTTCAAATACAACCAACGCTTCTACGGGCGGAACTGCCATTGCAGGAGCGACAGCTACTACTTACACTCCGCCAAGTGCAGCCCTCGGGACAATTTATTATTATTGCGAAGTGTCTGCTACCGGAAGTGGCTGCGGAACAGCTGCTTCCACCACGGCAGCTGTAATCGTTGTTTCTCCACCAACGGTAAGTACCCAACCAACCGTAACGCAAACCATTTGTGATGGAGGAACAGCAACACCTTTAACAGTGGCTTACACTGGAGGAACAGGTACACCTAGTTACCAATGGTACAGCAATATTTCGAATAGCGCCACAGGCGGCACAAGCATTGCTGGCGCGACCGCTGCGACATACACACCAACAGGGCTTGTAACAGGAACGTATTATTACTATTGCATAATAACTTTATCTGGTTCAGCTTGCGGAACCACCACTTCGAACACAGCAACAGTTATTGCAGTAGCCGATCCAACAATAACCACGCAGCCAACAACTACGCAAACCATTTGTGTGGGAGGAACACCAACCGCACTGACACTCGCTTATTCCAACGGAACAGGAACTCCGAGTTACCAATGGTATAGCAACACCACTTCAACCACTTCAGGAGGAACGCTTATAGCCGGAGCTACTTCAGCAAGTTATACTCCTCCTGTTCTGAATACAGCAGGCAGTTTTTATTATTACGGAACTGCAACAACAAGCGGAAGCGGTTGTGGAGTTGCAACTTCCGCAGTAGCAACGGCAGTTGTTGTAGCCGATCCAACAATTACCACACAACCACTGACTACTCAAACGGTTTGTTCAGGCGGGACATTAACACCATTAACTGTTGTGGCTTCCGGTGGTACGGGTACAACTAGTTATCAGTGGTTCTCGAATTCAACAAATAGCAATACAGGCGGAACACCAGTTGCAGGTGCAACAAGTGCTTCGTACACCCCTGCTGCTACAGCGGTTGGCACGGTATATTATTACGGAGAAGCTACTTTAAGTGGATCGGGTTGTGGAACCGCAGCTTCGGCAACGGCAGCGATAATTGTTGTCTCTCCGCCAACGGTAAGTTCTCAACCAACCACTACGCAAACCATCTGCGATGGCGGTGCAGCAACAGTATTAAGTGTTGCATACACCGGGGGAACAGGAACACCAAGCTACCAGTGGTTCAGTAACACTACAAATAGCATTACCGGAGGAACAAGTATAGCAGGAGCTACTGCTGCGACTTACACGCCAACCGGACTTTTGGCAGGAACCTACTATTACTACTGTGTTATTACTTTGTCGGGATCTGCATGTGGATCTGTAACTTCAAATACAGCAACAGTCGTTGCTGCTCCTGATCCAACAATTACGACTCAGCCTACCGCTTCTCAAACCATCTGTTTAGGTGGAACACCAAGTGCTTTGACTTTGGCTTACTCCAATGGAACAGGCACGGCAAGTTATCAATGGTATAGCAACACAACTGCAACCACAACCGGAGGAACTATCATTGCCGGAGCTACTTCAGCAAGCTATACACCACCGGTATTGAACACCGCGGGTAACTATTATTATTATGGAATTGCAACTCTCAGTGGCAGTGGTTGTGGCGCGGCTACATCGGCTTTGGCAACTGCAATTGTGATAGCAGATCCTACAGTTTCAACACAACCGCAACTTACGCAAACAGTTTGTACTGGTGGGGCTCCAACCCCATTAACAATTGCCGCTTCTGGCGGAACAGGAACTCCTTCATACCAATGGTATTCCAATGCAGCAAATAGCAACACAGGCGGAACATTAATCGCAGGAGCAACATCTACATCTTATACTCCAATTACCACAACTGTTGGAACAGTTTATTACTACGGAATAATTACTCAAAGTGGAAGTGGTTGCGTATCTCCTGCCTCTACAACCGGAGCGATTATCGTTGTGGCCCCTCCAACAGTGAGCACGCAGCCAACAGTGACGCAAACAATTTGCGACGGTGGAACGGCGGCAGCTTTAACAGTGGCATACACCGGAGGAACTGGAACGCCAAGTTACCAATGGTACAGCAATGCTTCAAACAGCACGACAGGTGGAACAAGCATCGCTGGAGCAACTGCTGCTTCCTACACACCAACTGGACTTGCAGCGGGAACCTATTACTATTATTGCGTAATTACATTGTCTGGTGCTGCTTGTGGAACGGCCACTTCGAACACGGCAACAGTTATTGCAGTTGCAGATCCAACAGTTTCTACACAGCCAACAACTACGCAAACCATTTGCGCGGGCGGTTCACCAACAGCAATATCATTGGCGTATGCAAACGGAACAGGAACGCCAAGTTACCAATGGTATAGCAATACCACCAATACAACGGTAGGTGGAACATTAATTACTGGAGCAACCAGTGCGAGTTATTCACCGCCTGTATTGAACACAGCAGGTAACTACTATTATTTCGGAACCGTAACAACGAGTGGAAGCGGATGCGGAGTTGCAACATCTTCAGTTTCTACGGCTATTGTTGTAGCAGATCCAACTATTTCTGTGCAACCCTTGACAACTCAAACCAATTGTCAAAACGGGATTTCAACACCACTTACAGTAACAGTAACGGGAGGAGTAGGAACCACCACTTATCAGTGGTACACCAACATCGTCAATTCTACAGTAGGCGGCGTAGCTTCTGGAAACGCAGCTACTCTCACTCCCTTGACAAATGTCGTTGGAACGGCCTATGTTTATTGTGTAATCAATACATCAGGTGCAGGTTGTTCTCCTGCTACTTCAGCAACCGCTGAAGTAATTGTTGTGCCAATTCCAGCAATTACTACTCAACCGCTTTCTACACAAACCATTTGTCAGAATGGAACACCTACAGTCTTGACATTTACCTATGCAAATGCTTCCGGATCTTCAACCTATCAATGGTATTCTAATACCACCAATAGCGCTGTTGGCGGTACAGCAGTTGCAGGAGCGACCAGCGCAACCTTCACCCCAAGCACTGCAACTACGGGCACAACTTATTATTACTGCGTATCTACACTTAGCTTAGGTGGAAGTGGTTGCGGAACAGTGACCACACAAACTGCGGCAGTTATTGTAGTTGGACCACCAACTATTTCAACACAGCCAACTTCAACACAAACCATTTGTGTTGGCGGTATGCCAAGCGCTTTATCTCTTGCATACAGCGGTGGAACTGGCACAGCGTCGTACCAATGGTATAGCAATGTCTCGAATGCCACAACAGGCGGCGCAGCAATTGTAGGAGCTACGTCTGCAACATTTACACCCCCTGCATTAAATACTTCGGGAAGCTATTTCTATTATGCGACCGTTACCCTAACAGGGTCTGGTTGCGGCTCTGCAACCACGGCTTCCTCGGAAGTGGTTGTAGTGGGAGACCCTACCATTTCAGTTCAACCATTGACAACACAAACAGTTTGTCAAAACGGTATTGCAACGCCTGTTACCGTTTCCATTACAGGAGGAACTGGAACAACTACTTATCAATGGTATACAACAATACTAAACAATAACGTGGGTGGTGTGGCCTCAGGAAATTCCGCCACGCTTACACCAATTACTGCGGTTGTTGGAACGGCTTATGTTTACTGTGTTGTGAATACTTCTGGTGCTGGATGTACCGCTGTTGCTTCCACCACCTCTGCTGTTATTGTAGTTCCAATTCCGACAGTTTCAACGCAGCCAATTGCAACACAAACGGTTTGTTTAAATGGAACAGCAACGCCATTGACATTCACCTATGCGAATGGAACAGGCACCCCAAGCTATCAATGGTATGTGAATGCAACGTCTAGCACAACTGGAGGTTCAATCTTAGCGGGCGAAACGAATGTTACGTTTACTCCTCCAGCAACAGCAATTGGAACACTCTATTATTATTGTGTTGCCACGTTAAGTGGAAGTGGTTGCGGAACAGTTACCACGCAGGCCTCTGCCATAAATGTAGTTGGACTTCCTACTATAACCGCGCAACCGACCGCGCTTCAAAATATTTGCGAAGGTGGTACTCCAAATCAAATCGCAGTTGCATATTCCGGCGGAACCGGTACAGCTTCTTACCAATGGTATAGCAACAGCACGAATGCTACAACGGGAGGTGCTATGATTCCTGGAGCAACAGCAAATCAATATTCGGTTCCAATTCAAAACATTGCAGGAAATTATTATTACTACGCAGTGGTTACGCTCAGCGGTGCAGGATGTGGAACGGTATCATCTGCATCTTCTCAAGTTGCCGTGAGTTTAGATCCTACGGTTTCAACACAACCGATAGCGACACAGAATTTGTGTGTAGGTGGCGCACCAACCAATTTAACAGTTGCTTATTCAAACGGTTCAGGAACCCCAACATATCAGTGGTATTCGAACACTACGAATTCAACAACGGGTGGCACTTCATTGTCTGGGCAAGCAAGTGCTACATTTACGCCAAGCACAGTGAATGCGGGAACACAATATTACTATTGTACGATAAACCTTTCTGGTGCTGGCTGTGCAAGTAATACCAGTGCTGTGGCAGAAGTTATTGTGGTTTCCGCGCCTACGGTTTCTATTCAACCGAATCCGAATGAAACAGTTTGTTTGGGAGGAACTCCAACCACCTTATCACCAACGCTTGCTGGTGGTACAGGATCCGCTTCATACCAATGGTATTCCAATTCAACCAATAGTACCACAGGTGGAACTGCGATTGTCGGAGCTACAAGCTTAACCTACGCACCATCGGCATCAGCCGTGGGTTCAACCTATTACTATCTTACAACAACTTTCGCAGGTACAAGCTGCGGAAGTGTTACCACGAATGCAGCTCAGATAATTGTAGTAGCAGACCCAACTTTTGCAACACAGCCTTTGACAACAGATTCTATGTGTGTGGGAGGAACGCCTTCGGCACTAACGGTTGTTTTCACGGGTGGAGTGGGTGCACCAACGTATCAATGGTTTAGCAATACAACGAACTCAAATGTTGGTGGAACAGCTATTGCTGGCGCGGGGGCAAGTACCTACAATCCGGCTTCTACTTCTACCGTTGGAAATCAATATTATTATGCGCAAGTAACACTTGCAGGATCTGGATGCGACGTTATTCAATCTTCGGTAAGCACGATTGTAAATGTTGCAGATCCAATTATTTCAACGCAACCAATTTCAACACAAAGTATTTGTTTGAACGCACCAGCAACTGCAATAAGTGCGGCTGTGAGTGGCGGAATAGGAACTGCCAGTTATGCTTGGTATTACAATACCACACAAACAACTCCGGGAACTGTTTACCCAGGTGCTACGGCAAACACAGTAACACCCTCGAATTCCCCAGCTGGACTGACCTATTACTACATGGTAGCAACGCTTTCAGGAAATGGATGTAACCCAGCAACATCTAATTTTTCTGCAGTAACTGTGCACGCTTTGCCAACCATTACGGCTACCCCAGTAGCAAGTTCAATTTGTTTCGGAACAACAACAGACATTGTGGCAAGCGGCGCGGCGTCTTATGTTTGGACCGCAAGTTCAACGATTACTTCGCCTACAAATGTGGCTATTGTAACTGTTGCACCTGTAGGAAGTGTAACCTACACGGTACAAGGAACAGATTCATTTGGTTGTGTGAATACTGCGAATGCTACTGTTGTTGCAGCATCACAGCTTACCGTTCAAGAAAACATTACAACGAACATTTGTTACCAAACCTGCACGGGCGCCATTGCCTTAATCCCAACAGGTGGTGTGGCGAATTACACTGTTGCATGGAATACACCAGGAGTTACCGGATTAAATCCGCAAAACTTATGTCCTGGTAATTACACTTACACAGTTACGGATAACATTCTCTGTACCTACCAAAATACAGTGAATATTGCCTCTTTACCGAATAATCCGTTGGACAATGTTATCGTGACCCAACCAACATGTTTCGGTTATAGCAACGGAAGTATAGAGTTTCAAGATGCGAATGCAGTTTCTTTCCAATTGGTAAATGCAACCACGAACGCAACAATTGCAACACAACCAAGTGGGTTGTTCGGAACCATTGGTGCCGGCAATTACAATATTATTTACCACGATGCATTGGGTTGTGTCTACGACAGTTTGAATTTCTCTGTTGTTTCGCAATCGGCACAAATAACCCTTGCATTGAACGCACAAGCGCCTGTGCTATGCTTTAACCAAGTGGTTCCGTTAACTGCCAATGCAGGCGGTGGAGATGGCGGTGCAATTACAGTGACTTGGGGAAGTTGCAACACCGTAACGAATTGTATTCTTGGAACTGGAAATCCATATAACTACACTCTAACTTCCGACGTTACACTTTATGCGCAAGCAACAGATGCATCGGGATGTGCAAGTACAGTGCAGTCTATTGCTCTCAATTTAGCGAGCCCCGTTCAAGTCAATCTTCAAAATGGAACATCAGCGGTTACCATTTGTGAAGGAGATTGTGTAAACATGAGCGCCGTGGCAACCGGAGGAAACAATGCAATTACAATTCAGTGGTACGAAGTTCCAAATACCATTGGAGGTGTAACGTTGGGTCCAAACGGGACAAGCAATACTATTTGCCCGAGTAATTCCACAACAGTCTATGTCTTTGCCAACGATGGTTGCGCAGTTCCCGATACCGACACACTTAGCATTACCGTTCAGTCTTTCCCAACGGTTAGTTTCTCTGTAAGTGCCAATGAGGGTTGCTTCCCATTAACGGTTTCCTTCACAAACAATACAACACCAGCCTTTAACGGAAACTGTTTGTGGACCATGGACGATGGCGGTACCACGTTTGCAAACTGCGGAAATCAGGTTTACACGTATACTCAAGCAGGAACTTATAATCCGACACTTTACGTGATTTCGCCTGAGGGTTGTTCTACAACCTACACCTTGGCCAATCCGATTGTGGTTCATGGTTATCCAACAGCAGAGTTCTCATGGGCACCAAACCCTGTCGACGTAACCCAACCCGTTGTTCATTTCTCGAATGAGTCGGTTGGTGGAATTGGTTACTTGTGGGATTTTGGATACTTGGGAGCTAGTGCCGATGTGAGCCCAATCTTTGCTTTCCCTGATACCGATCTTGGTGAATATCCAGTTTGTTTAACAACCGCGAATGAGTTCGGTTGTGAAGATACGGTGTGCCACACCGTGCGCATGAACAGCGTGCTCGAAGTATGGGTGCCAAATGCCTTCACTCCAGAACAAGACGGTTTGAACGAAGTATTCATGCCTGTTATTAAAGGAGCGAAATCTACGGGTTATCACTTCATGGTCTTCGATCGATGGGGAACCTTAGTATTCGAATCTTTTGAAATAGGAGAGCCTTGGATAGGCGATGTAAGAGACGGTAAAGCATTCGCAGCGAATGGAACTTACATCTGGAAATTAGAGGTTCAGCCTCTTCAAGACAAGAGCCTAAAGGTGTATAACGGATTTGTTACCCTGATTAGATAATTTCTTATTGAGGCAACTTTCTGAAACCAATTGTTATCATTCAAACGATGAAGTATGAGAGATAGCGAATTGGTTTCAGAATGCCTCAAAGGAAAGTCGTCCGCACAAAGGACACTTTTTCAAGCGCATTCTGGTAAAATGTTCGCAATCTGTCTGCGATACATGGGCAATTCCATGGAGGCAGAAGATGTGTTGCAAGAAAGCTTCATTAAAGTTTTTGAAAAGCTGAATCAATGGAAGGGCGATGGTCCTCTCGGCGGTTGGATTAGAACCATTGTTGTGAATACTTCGTTGACCCGAATAAAGAACAACAAAAAATTTCAACTCGATAAAAACATTGATGAGGCAGTTACGCTTTCAGACAACAGAGAAGATCAATTGGAAGCCTTGCAGGCAGAGGATCTTATGAAGTTAATTGCGCAAATGCCCGATGGGTATAAGACCGTGTTTAATTTATTTGTTGTTGAAGGGTACGGGCACAAAGAAATTGGCGAGCTATTGGGAATTTCTGAGAGCACTTCAAAAACACAATTTTTAAAAGCGAAAAGATCGGAAGAGCGTCGTGTAGGGAA
>CALCNZ010000058.1 GCA_937897625.1 uncultured Flavobacteriales bacterium | reverse complement strand
AGGTATACCACACCGCCGTGTTGTTGAGCGAGTCGATAGAGGGGTTGAACATTAAACCCGACGGGGTTTATGTAGATGTAACTTTTGGAGGCGGAGGCCATTCGAGAGAGATATTGAAACACTTGACAACAGGAAAGCTTATTGCATTTGATCAGGATGCAGAAGCCGCGAAGAATGTCCCGCAAGATGACCGTCTGATTTTTGTCCCACAAAATTTCAGATTCATTAAGAACTGGGTTCAGCTTCATGGGTTTCAGCAGGTCGATGGCATTTTAGCAGATTTGGGAGTGAGCAGTCACCAGTTCGATTCAGGCGAGCGAGGATTCTCTATACGCTTCAACGGGCCGCTGGATATGCGCATGAATCAGAATTCTGGAATTTCGGCAGACGAGTGGATTAACAAGTCGAGTGTTCAGGAAATTACAGATGTCTTACGCATGTACGGCGAGCTTGATGGGGCTTATAAAGTTGCGAAGGAGATTGACATGTACAAGCCTTTGGGAACCACGCAAGCATTGATCGACTGCACGCAGTCGTTCGCGAAACGCGGAAAAGAGAAGCAGTTTTTAGCACAGATGTTTCAAGCGTTTCGAATGGTTGTCAACGACGAAATCACGGTGTTGAAAGAGTTTTTGCAACAATCCATGGAGTTGTTAGCTCCAGACGGAAGGTTGGTCGTGATTAGTTATCACAGTTTGGAAGATCGATTGGTGAAAGATTTCCTTCGATCGGGAAATCTCGAGGGAGAGATAAAGAAAGATTTTTTTGGAAATCTAGAGCGTCAGATTGAGCCGGTGAAGAGCAAACCGATTCTTCCATCACAAGAAGAAATTGAAAGAAACAGTAGAAGTCGAAGTGCTAAACTTCGAGTAGGGAAAAAAAAATAAAACTATAAACCGAATGAATATTCGTTCGGTATTTGAAAATGGCAAAGAAAGAAGAAACAAAACGCAGAGGAATTACCTTCAGAGAAATCATTGGAGGGGAATTCTTGACACGCCAGTCCTTGGTGCGTCAGATGCCTTTTTTCTTTTTCATCGTGGTGTTGTTTTTCATTCAAATTAGTATGATCTACTACTTTGAATCGGTTCAGATTGAAATCAAAAACACCAAGGATAGGCTTAAGAATATAAATTCTGAATACAGCACAAACGCTAGCGAACTCAGTGTGAAATCGCAGCATAGCGAAGTTGTGGGACAAGTGGCGCCTTGGGGCTTGGTGAATTCAACCACAACGCCATTCATTATAGATGTCGATTCAAATTTCTTCAAGACGAGCCATGAATGAGTTGAAGAAAATATCTGTTTACATCTACGTCTTGTACGTGGTTTTGTGCGTTTTGGCTTTGTTCATTATAGGAAAGGTATTCTACATTCAGGCCATTCCGAATGCTGATGCTCAACGAAGAGCGGCTCAGTTTACTTATAAGCTTCGAGACATTGAACCCGAGCGCGGAAGAATTCTTGCGGCTGATGGTTCTCCACTTTCAACCAGTATTCCTGAATATGAGATTCGTTGGGACAGTAAAGGTGGCTATAACATCGAACGATTCAATTCTAAGATTGATAGTTTATGTTCAGGACTTTCAAATCTGTTCGGTAATAGAACCGCCCAAGAATACAAGGATATGTTTTTGTCTGCCATTGCATCTGGCAATAAAAATATGAGAGTAATAGATCACATCAATTATAATCAGTTACAGAAATTCAAAGCGTTGCCTTTTGTAAATGCGAAAAAGCTTAGGAGCGGATTTATCATCAATTCAAGAGAGAAACGTGCGAAGCCTTATGGTGCCTTGGCTGCAAGAACCATTGGAATTTTCAGAGAGAGCAACATGGTTGGCTTGGAGGCCTCTTACGATTCGTTGCTAAGAGGAAAGGCAGGGAAGCAGATGCAGCAGAAAGTTGGAGGTGACACGTGGGTTCCCATGAGCGATGAATACGTTGTTGAGCCCGAGCCTGGATTCGATGTAGTGACCACCATTGACGTTCACTTGCAAGACGCTGCCCAAAGTTCTCTGCGTCATACCATGGAAGTGAATCGCGCAGATTGGGGTTGTGTGATTTTAATGGAAGTGAAGACGGGATACATTAAAGCACTTGCGAATTTGACCTACGATTCGGTAGCCAATAAATTTTATGAAGTTGAAAATTTGGCCTTAACGCAAAGCGTAGAGCCCGGATCTACCATGAAGCTGGCGAGTTTGCTTGCGGCAATGGAAGAAGGGAATTTGAATATTGACAAAGTCGTTCACACGGGCGGAGGAACATTCACAATTGGTGATCATACGCTGCGCGATGTGAAGCCTTGCGGTTCAGTAACCATTGAGCAAGTATTCGCGAAGTCTTCAAACGTTGGAACAGCCATGGTTGTTCGCGATGTATTTGGAAGCAATCCTCAGAAATTCTTGGATTACTTGGACCGCTTTGGATACGGACAATTGGTGGGAATTGATTTATTGGGTGAAGGAAAATCAGTTGTGAAGCGCAGCATGAAGGATGCGGGATGGAGCGATTTGAGTTTGACGCAGATGGCAGTGGGTTATGAGGTTCAGGTTACTCCCCTTCATCAGTTGTGTTTTTACAACGCTATTGCCAACGGCGGAAAGTTCATGAAGCCACGCTTGGTAAGCGAGATACGCAAGAACGGATTAACCTATGAGAAATACGAGCCTGTTGTTATTCGCGAGAATTTCTTAAAGCCAGAAACCATAGCGAAAGGGCGCAAGCTTATGGAAGCTGTAACGACAATCGGAACTGGAAAAGGGGTGTTCAAACATTCGCCTTATCGCGCAGCAGGAAAAACAGGAACTGCCCGCATCAATGAAAACGGTGTGTATTTAGAGAATTATCACCGAGCTTCTTTTGTGGGATATTTTCCAGCGGAAGATCCTAAGTATTCCTGCATTGTTGTCGTAAACAAAGCGAGAGTTTTCGAAGCTTTTGGTGGTAAAGTAGCAGCGCCTGTGTTTCGTGATTTAGCGAATATTTTATTCGGAACTGAATTGGATATTCCGCACAATGCAATGGGAAATGACAGCACGTTTGTTTCTCAACCGTGGATTCCGAGCATCTTATCTGGCGAATCGAATTCTTTGCGTAAGGCATTTTCTCATGTTCAATTTCCATATGCGTTGGAAACCGACGCTCAATTGGTAAGTGCCACAGCAGATGGAAGTAACCTAGCGGTTTCAAGCAAGGATGAAGGTGGTAATAAAGTTCCGGATGTGCGAGGAATGGGGCTTACCGATGCCGTATATGTTTTAGAAAAAAGAGGCCTGAGAGTTTCAACTGCCGGTTATGGAAAGGTGGTATCGCAAAGCGTACTTCCAGGAACGAAGGCTAATCATCAATTCATTCAAATTAATTTACGATGAAGCTGCTGCAAGATATTTTGTACAAAGTGAGATTGGACGGTGTTGTTGGAAAAACCAATGTCGCTGTAGAGAGCATTACTTCTGATTCTCGCGCGGTGCGCCCAATGGCTTTGTTTGTTGCGGTGAAAGGCCTTCAGTCAGATGGACATGCCTTCATAACTAAGGCAATTGAATTAGGCGCAGCGGCCATTGTTTGTCAGGATTTACCGCAACGCCTCGAAGAGAATATTGTGTACGTTCAAGTAGCCGACACCTCGAAGGCCTTGGGTATTATGGCGGCGAATTTTTACGAGAATCCTTCGGAGAAAATGAAGGTGTTGGCTGTAACTGGAACGAACGGAAAGACAACGGTTGCGACTTTGTTGTTCCGCTTGTACCGCTCAATGGGTTTCAAATGCGGATTGCTTTCAACCGTTGTGAATCGTATAAACGAAGTTGAAATTCCTTCAACGCACACAACACCAGATGCGGTTGCGTTGAACGACTTGTTGGCGCGCATGCATCGTGAAGGCTGCACGCATGTCTTCATGGAAGCCTCGTCGCATGCGCTTCACCAAAATAGAATGGCCGGGATTCAAGTCGATGGAGCCATTTTCACAAATCTTTCACACGATCATTTGGACTATCACGGTTCAATGAATGAATACATTAAAGCCAAGAAGATTTTATTCGATCAGTTGGGCGCGAACGCGTATGCGGTTGTGAATGCAGACGATCGCTATCACGATGCATTGGTTTCGGCATGCAAGGCGCGCATTCGCACGTATGCGTTGCACACCATGGCTGACTACAAAGCCAAATTAATTGAGAACACACTCGAAGGACTTCAAATTAACATAGATCGATTTGAATTGCATTCTCCATTAATTGGCGAATTCAACGCCTACAATATAACTGCGGTTTTTGCTGCAGCTGTTGAGTTAGGAACAGATCCAACGACGGTGCTTGTTCACCTATCGGCGTTGGGCGCGCCCGAAGGTCGCTTTCAATACATACGCAAGCAAGACGGAACGATTGCCATTGTTGATTACGCGCACACACCAGACGCACTGGAAAATGTATTGAATACGATTCAGTCTGTGCGCGGACAAGAAGAAATTATTTCAGTGGTGGGATGCGGAGGCGATCGCGATCGCACCAAGCGTCCGGTTATGGCGGCGATTGCCGCAAATAAAAGCGATCGCGTAATTGTCACAAGTGACAATCCGCGCAGCGAGGATCCGAAAAGTATTATTCAAGAAATGATTTCAGGTCTTGATCCCATTCAAAAGAAAAAAGTATTGTCAGTAACCGACCGTCGCGAAGCGATCGAAGTCGCTTGCTCGTTAGCGAAGCCGGGAGACATCATTCTTATCGCTGGAAAAGGACACGAGAAATACCAAGAGATCAGTGGAGTGAAACATCCATTCGACGATTTACAAATTATAACAGAACTCTTTCAAACGAACTAAGTATGTTGTACCACTTATTTGAATACCTCGACAAGCACATGCATTTCCCTGGATCAGGGTTGTTTCACTACTTGTCGTTTCGCGCAGCGCTGAGCATTCTTATTTCTCTTACCATTTCTATGGTGTTTGGAAAAACATTGATTCGCATGCTCCGCAAAAAGCAAGTGGGCGAGACCATTCGCGATTTGGGTTTAGACGGACAAATGCAAAAGGCTGGAACCCCAACAATGGGTGGACTTATCATTCTTGCTGCTATACTTATTCCAACTTTATTACTGGCGGATTTAACGAATATCTACATTCAAACCATGATTATTGCAACCGTTTGGTTGGGACTCATCGGATTCTTAGACGACTACATTAAAGTTTTTAAAAAGAACAAAGAAGGACTTGCGGGAAAGAGCAAAATTGTTGGACAAATTGGTGTAGGAATTATTGTAGCGAGCATGCTTTATTGGAATCCGTCTGTGACCATTAAAGAGAAAGTTTCAGATGTGCAAATTCAAAATGCAACGCCCGATCAGCAAGAAATGCAGTGGGAAGAAGAGAAGAGTTTAAAGACGACTATTCCATTCATTAAAGACAATGAGTTTGACTACGCGTGGTTGGTTCCAGACAGCATGGAAAGCCCATGGGTGTTGTGGGGTGTGTTCGCGGTGATTGTTATATTCATTGTAACTGCCGTTTCAAATGGCGCGAACATTACCGATGGAATTGACGGATTAGCAACGGGCACAAGCGCCATCATTGGTATTACACTCGCCATCTTCGCGTACGTTTCAGGTAATTACATTTTTGCAGATTACCTCAATGTAATGTACATCCCGCATAGCGGAGAGCTGACCGTGTTCATTGCGGCATTCGTTGGGGCATGTGTTGGATTCCTTTGGTACAACAGTTTCCCCGCGCAAGTATTCATGGGCGATACAGGAAGCTTAGCGCTCGGTGGAATTATTGCAACGTTTTCTATTGCCATTCGAAAAGAACTTTTAATCCCTGTGTTGTGTGGAATTTTCTTGGTTGAAAATTTAAGTGTGATGCTTCAAGTGGGGTATTTCAAATACACCAAAAAGAAGTACGGAGAAGGACGTCGCATTTTCTTAATGTCTCCGCTTCATCATCATTATCAACGCAAAGGAATGCATGAATCGAAAATTGTTTCGCGCTTCTGGATTATCGGAATCATGCTCGCTGTATTAACCATCATCACTTTAAAAGTAAGATAATGAACAAGCGACTGGTCATACTTGGCGGAGGCGAAAGCGGAGCGGGCACAGCAGTGTTAGCGAAGAAGATGGGATACGATGTGTTCCTTTCAGATAAGGGCTTGTTGAAAGACAAGTACAAGGCTGAATTGAATGCACACGGTGTGGCATTTGAAGAGGGCATGCATACCGATGAACTTATTTTGAATGCCGATGAAGTGGTTAAGAGCCCAGGTATTCCAAACAACGCGCGTTTGATTGTTGCGCTTCAAGAAAAGAATATTCCAGTTTTGTCTGAATTGGAATTCGCCTATCGCTACACGAATGCGAAGATGATTGCGATTACAGGAAGTAACGGAAAGACAACAACCACTTTGTTGACTTACCACATTTTGAAAAACGCCGGACTGAATGTAGGTCTTGGTGGAAATGTAGGAAAGAGTTTCGCACGTCAAGTTGCAGAAGAGAATTTCGATTACTACGTTTTAGAGGTAAGCAGTTTCCAATTGGACAACATGTATTCGTTCAAGGCAGACATTGCTATTCTAACGAACATTACTCCAGATCATTTAGATCGTTACGATTACGATTTAAGTAAGTACGCCGATGCGAAGCTTCGCATTGCGCAGAATCAGACATCTAACGATGTATTCATTTTCAATGCAGACGATGCTATTACAGCAGAGACCATGGCACGCCACGTATTGAACGCTACCCTCTTTCCAATTTCAATTCAACCGGGAACGACCTACGAGCAAGGTGGCTATTGCGACGAAACAAATTTTAACCTAAACACAAACCATAATTTATTTACTATGAAAATCACAGAACTAGCATTGCAAGGCAAACACAATTTGCAGAACAGCATGGCAGCCGGAGCAGCAGCTCGCTTTTTAGAATTAAGAAAAGAGGCTGTTCGCGACAGTTTAATGAACTTCGAAAACATTGAACACCGCTTGGAGTTTGTTGCTAGTATTCATGGCATTCGTTTCATTAACGACAGCAAGGCTACCAACGTGAATTCAACTTGGTATGCATTGGAATCTGTTGACAAGCCAATCATTTGGATTGCTGGTGGAACAGACAAAGGAAACGACTATTCAGAATTGTCTGAATTGGTGAAGTCTAAAGTGAAAGCTATCGTTTGCTTAACGAAAGACAGTTCTAAAATTAGAAAAGCATTTGGTTCTATTGTAGATACCATTATTGATACAGACAGCGCTGAACAAGCGGTGCGTGTTTCTTACGATTTAGGAAAAGATGGCGACACGGTATTGTTGTCACCAGCTTGTGCTTCTTTCGATTTATTCGAGAACTACGAAGACAGAGGTCGTCAGTTTAAAGTTGCTGTTAAAGGATTGTAATTCATGCAAAAGTTTCTTTCACACTTAAAGGGAGATCGCGTGATCTGGATGGTTGCACTTTTTTTGTGCACCCTTTCGGTGTTGGCGGTTTACAGCGCAGTTTCTTCGTTGGTGTGGAAGGCAGAAGGGGGAAGCAGTGCAGGAGTTTTGATTAAGCACATCTTTATGCTTGGGCTTGGACTCGCGTTTATGTACGGCACGCATCTCTTGCCATTAACTGTTTTTTCGCGCATAGGTCAGCTTATGATTTGGGTGGTTATTCCCCTGTTGGTGTTCACGATGTTTTTCGGATCGAACATTAACAATGCGGATCGTTGGATTCGGATTCCCGGAATTGGCGTGACGTTCCAGACGAGTGATTTAGCGAAGTTGGTTCTTATTATTTACGTGGCTCGACAACTTACGGTTAAGCGACAAATGTTGGGCGATTTCAAGAAAGGTGTTTTGCCCATTGTTCTTCCCATAGCCATGGTTTGCGGATTGGTGCTACCGGCTAACTTTTCTACAGCAGCATTAATTGGGTTTGTGTGTTTTTTAATGTTGGTGTTTGGAGGTGTGCCTTGGAAGCATTTGTTTAAACTCATTGGAGCCGTGGTTGGAATTTTACTTTTGATTATTGTTGTGGGTGAATTGGGACCCGAGAAATTACTTCCCCGCTACAGCACATGGAAGAATCGTTTAGTTGGAAAGGAAGTGCAGGCGGGAGCTATGGACGATTCGAAATACCAAATAGAGTTGGCACAATACGCCATTTATGAAGGCGGAATTATTCCGAAAGGACCGGGTTCTGGGACTTCAAGAAACTTCCTGCCTCATCCGTATTCAGATATGATTTATGCGTTCATTATTGAAGAATATGGATCTATTCTGGGAGGAGCGTTGGTGATGTTGATGTATGTGATTTTCTTGTTTCGGGTTATTCGAATTTCAATTCGAAGTCCGAAGTATTTCGGCGGGTTAACCGCATTGGGTTTAGGATTGGTCATTTCCCTTCAAGCGTTTATTAATATGGGCGTGGCAGTGGACTTGTTTCCAACTACCGGACAGCCATTGCCTTTGGTGAGTATGGGTGGAACGTCTATAGTCTTTGTGGCCATCATGTTCGGAGTTATATTAAGTATTTCGAAGATGGACGAGGAGAATGACGAGGTAGAACAGACAGATGAATTAGAAGAAGCTCCATTTTAATTTATATGGAAAAGAGAAGTCTAAACAGCGTGTTGTTGTCGGCCGGAGGAACAGGCGGACATATTTTTCCGGCCATTGCGGTTGCGAACGAAATAAAATCGCGTTTTCCGCAATGTGAGATTTTATTTGTTGGGGCGGAAGGAAAAATGGAGATGGAAAAAGTTCCACAGGCAGGATTCAAAATTGTTGGATTGCCGATCGCTGGACTTCAGAGAAAATTAACGCTTTCAAATTTTTTACTTCCAATTAAAATTTTGAAAAGTATGTTGAAAGCGAAAGCTGTGGTCAAGGAATTTCGTCCAGATATTGCTGTAGGATTTGGTGGATACGCCAGTGGTCCAACGCTTCGAGCGGCAGGAACCGCAGGAGTTCCAACGGTTTTGCAAGAACAGAATTCATTCGCCGGTGTAACCAATAAATTATTGGCAAAACGCGCTCAAGCTATTTGTGTGGCTTACGAGGGAATGGATGTTTTTTTTCAGAAAGAGAAAATTAAATTAACTGGAAATCCTGTTCGAAAAGATTTTGTGAAACTTCCTTATTCACAAGCCGAAGCACTGACTCAATTGAATTTCGATTCAACAAAAAAGACCATTTTAATTGTTGGTGGAAGTTTGGGCGCGCGTGCTGTGAATACTGCGGTGGAAGCCTCTTTGAATGCGTGGCTTCAACAAGGATTTCAAGTGATTTGGCAATGCGGAAAAATTTACAAATCGAATTTAGAGGCGAAGTATGAAGGCACTTCAGGTTTGCGCCTTTTCGATTTCATTCAAGATATGGCATTGGTTTATGCCGCTGCAGATGTTATTGTTTCTAGAGCAGGAGCCATGAGTGTTTCAGAGTTATCTCTGGTTGGAAAACCTGTTGTGTTCATGCCTTCTCCGAATGTTGCAGAAGATCATCAGACGAAGAATGCGATGGCGCTTGTTTCGAAAAGAGCGGCGTTAATGGTTCGCGATAGCGAAGCTGAATTGAAATTGGCTGAAGTAGTTTCAGAGCTTCTTCAAAACGAACCAGAGATTTCAGAATTAATAAAAAATATTGCTGTATTCGCTAAACCGAATGCAACCTCAGAAATTGTAGATACCTTAATTGAAGTGGTGTATGGAAGAGCGTAAGCTAACGTGCGATGTCATGTATTTCTTGGGTATTGGTGGCATTGGTATGTCAGCGCTTGCGCGTTATTTCCATCGCAAAGGAATACACGTCATGGGGTATGACCGCACTTCTACTGCGCTTACGACAGAATTGGAGTTGGAAGGAATTTCGGTTCAGTATGAAGACAGCGTAATGTCTTTGCCGCAATTGCTTCATTCCACACCAAAAGAAAAAGTTTTGATTGTTCGCACGCCGGCAGTGCCAAAAGACTCTTCACAGTTGCAGTATTTCCTTCAACATGAATTTAGAATTTGGAAGCGAAGCGAGTTGTTGGGATATATCACGGAACTCGATGAAACCATTGCCATTGGCGGAACACACGGTAAGACGACCACTTCAACATTGGTCGCGCACATCCTTCATTCAACCATTGGATGCAATGCTTTTTTAGGTGGAATTTCTTCCAACTTCAACAGCAATGTTTTGCTTTCCGATACGTCAAGAACTGTGGTCGAAGCAGACGAGTTTGATCGAAGTTTTTTGACCTTGTTTCCGAAGATTTCTGCATTGACTTCTATGGATCCGGATCATTTGGATATTTATGGAAATGAAGAAAGTATTCGCGAAGGATTTTTACTTTTTCTGAAGCAGACGCATGCCGATGGAAGTATTGTGGTGAAGAAGGAATTGAATATTCACGAAGATTTGAAATCCGCACGCAGCGGGGTGTTCACGTACAGTATTTTGTCGGAAGCCGATTATGTAGCCACGAATATTCGCATTGAAGATGGGGCTTATGTCTTTGATTTCAATTCTCCTTTTGGACAATTGAGTCATGTGCGTTTAGGTCTACCGGGAAGACACAATGTAGAGAACGCAGTGGTGGCAATGGCTTGCTCGTTGCTTGCGGGTGTTTCGATTAGCGATTTGCCACACGTGCTGGAGAGTTTCAAGGGGGTTGCCCGAAGATTCGATGTTCGATACAAAGGGGAATCAGGTGTTTACATAGATGACTACGCGCATCATCCGACAGAGCTTACAGCTTGTATTCGTTCGGTGCGTGAGTTATTTCCAGGTAAGAAAATTGTTGGGGTTTTCCAGCCGCATTTGTTTTCAAGAACAAGAGATTTTGTTGATGGGTTTGCTGAAAGTTTAGCGCTTTTAGACGTTCCGGTATTGCTACCCATTTATCCAGCGCGGGAATTGCCCATTGAGGGAATTGATTCACAATGGCTATTTGATAAAATTCAAAAGGACGAGAAATACTTAGTGGAGAAAGATGCCATCTTCACCTTGCTAAATAAACTGGAGTTTGATGTGCTTTTAACCTTGGGAGCGGGCGATATTGACACGCTTGTTTCTCCGTTGGAAGTGTTCATGAGAGGCCGTGTAAAATGAAGAAAGAAAAAGCAAATACCGCGAAGAAATCCTCTTGGTTCATGAAGGGTTTAGTGTTGGTGTTCTTTGTGCTAATAGGCGCTGGAACGCTAGTGCTGTGGGCTTTTTCTATTTCAGAGCACAACGCACAACCGGTTCCGGAATTGCGTGTGAACATTCAACGCGGACAGTTTGTAGATGAGCTGATTACGAAGGAAGAGATCGATTCAATTGTTCACAGTCACTTCGGATTGCTGCAAGGAACTCCCATGAATCAAATAGATGTCGGAGCCATTCAAGTGGCGTTGAATAGGCATCCGGCTATTCAATCGTGCAATGTGTATATGGGTGTAGACGGTATTTTGAATATTGACATTCAACAGCGCGCTCCCATGTTCAGAGTTCGAAACAGCGATGGCAGTGGCTTTTATGTAGATACGTTGGGGCAGTCTTTCAGCTTGTTGGACCGCGCGGTTGCGTATGTTCCCATCTTTTCTGTGGAAGGTGTTATGGGGGCCATGGAGTTTCCGGCCACAAAAGATTACTACGACGAAAATACATTGGGCCTAACCTACTTAGACGAGTTAGTTGTATTCGGAAATCACATGCGCAAAAATGCAGATCTAAAAGATTGGACCGAACATGTGCACTTAACTTCCATGGGAACAATTGAAGTGATTCCCCGCATTGGAAGACACGTGATTGAATACGGGAGTATTTACAATTTAGATATGAAGACGAAGATGCTTTTTCAGTTCTATCGCTCTCAAGTTTACATTACCGATCTTGAAAAATACAGCCGTATTAATTTGAATTTTGAAAATCAAGTGATTTGTGAAAAGCGCGGTTTAGAAGTGCTTCCTGCACCTACAGACAGTATGGCACTAGCGGCGAACAGCGCACCAATTGCAATACCCAACGATTTAATACCAGCAGCGCCACAAGCGGTGCAACAACCTCAATAATTATTTGAAAATATGGAATATACATTCGCAACTTACAACAACCCAACCCCGAGCAACAAAGAGAAATTGGTAGTTGGAATAGACATTGGAACAACCAAGATTGCTTGCGTTGTCGGAAAAATTGATTCGTTTGGTAAGGTTACCATCTTGGGCATAGGTCGCAGCAAAAGTGACGGCGTTAAGCGCGGAATTGTGTTGAACATAGATCAGACCGTTGCTTCTATTAAAGAAGCTGTGCACAAGGCCGAGGTCGAGTGCGGCATTAGAGTTCACCGAGTGAATGTTGGAATCGCTGGGCAACACATTAAGAGTATTCAGCAGCCGGGTATTTACACGCGTAAAGATTTGGAGACAGAGATTAGCACGACAGATTTGCAAGCGTTGAAGGACGATATGTTCAAGATACACGTTCCTGCTGGAGAGTCTATTATTCATGTCATTCCGCAAGAGTATACTGTCGATACAGAAGGAGGAATTAAAGATCCAGTTGGAATGGCGGGTGTTCGCTTGCAAGCGAATTTCCACATCATTACCGGTTCACTTCCAGCTATAAAAAATATTTATCGTTGCGTGAAATTGGCGGGTCTAGAAGTAGGTGAGTTAACCTTGGAGCCAATTGCAAGTTCTGCAGCAGTGTTGAGTGAAGAAGAGAAAGAAGCGGGCGTTGCATTGGTAGACATTGGTGGCGGAACAACCGACATAGCAATTTTTCACGACGGGTTAATTCGCCATACGGCTGTAATTCCTTTCGGTGGAAATATCTTAACAGAGGATATTAAATCTGGATGTAAGATTTTGAGCAAGCATGCAGAGCAATTGAAGGTTCAATATGGATCTGCTTTGGCTGCTGAGACGCAGAACGCCAAAGTGGTGGTGCCCGGATTAAATGGAAGAAATCCTAAAGAGATTACGTTGAGTGCGCTTTCGGGAATTATTGAAGCCCGCATGAAAGAGATTTTAGAGTTGGTGCATTTCGAAATTATGCGCAGTGGATATGAGCGTAAATTAATTGGAGGCATTGTATTAACCGGTGGCGGTGCGCAATTGAAGCACATTAAGCAATTGGTGGAATACATTACTGGGTTAGATTGCCGCATTGGTAAGCCCATTGAGCATGTGATTAATTACAAAGACGAATCACAATTACCACCTGCACTTTCAACCGGAGTTGGATTGGTGATTACTGGAGAGGAGAATGTGGGTGAAGACTATTTCGAGCGAGTTATTGTTGACGAAGTCATAGAAGAGGCTCCTGCTGCTGCCGTTGAAGTGGAGGAAGTGAAAGAAGAGGTTGTTGCTTCAGACGATTTCATGTCTTACATGAATTCAATAGGTATTTCTGGATCAGAGGAAGTTGAACCTACCGAAGAAGTAGTTTCTGAAACCGAGCAAGCGAATGATTTTGAAATGAACGACGAAAAGGAGGAAGAACCGGAGCAGAAAGTTGCTCCCGTTCGTAAACCTCGCAAACCTTTCGGTGAAAGTATGTTGGGTCGATTCAAAGGATTTTTTGAAAACGACGAAGCAGTAAATTAATTTTTTTCGAACAGTGCCACCGCCTCCAAATGCGAGGTGTGTGGAAACTGATCGACGAAACTCATTTTCTTCAACTTATATCCTGAAAGTAGAAGTGTCTCGCAATCTCTTGCTTGAGTAGCCGGATTGCATGAGATGTATACGATGCGCTTCGCATCGAGTCCGATTACTTTGCGCAATGTCTTTGGTGAAATGCCGCCGCGAGGAGGGTCAAGAACCAGCGTGTTGATTTGGTTTTGAAATTGAGGTTGTTCCAACAAGAATTTCCCAACATCGGCTGCGAAGAATTCAATATTCGAAACGTTGTTTTCTTTTGCGTTTTTTTTCGCGTCTTCAATGGCCGCTTCTACAATGTCTACGCCTACAACGGGTAAAGAAGTTTTTTGGGCAATGAGTTGTCCTATTGTTCCTGTTCCGCAGAAGAGGTCGAGGATATAACCATTGGGAACTTCTTCCGGATTGCAATAGGCTATTGCTTTTGAATAAAGTCTTTCGGCGCTTTTCGGATTGGTTTGGAAGAAACTCTTCATGTTTACTTTGAACTTCAAACCCAAAAGAATTTCTTCTATTTCTGAATTTCCGCAGAGCAGGTGCGAGGAGCCATTCAAAGGTTCAGCTCTGTCGCCTGTGTCGTCGTTCAACGTATGAATAATTCCACCGCAGCGATTGCTTAGAATTTCCAAAATAAGTTTTACAAATCCGTCTCGATCAAATTGCTCCAATCCTTCGGAAGTAGTCACGAGGTTTATTAATAGAAGATCGTGCGTGAAAGATTTTCGAACTACGACATAACGGAAGAACCCTTCGCGTTTAGGCGGATGCCAAGCGGGAAGTCCGCTGTTGATGCAGAAGGTACGAATGCGGTGAAGGTTGTTTTCGAAGGTGGCATCGAAGAGACCTGATTCAGCATCTAAATTTTCTACCATCCACCAAGTGCCTCTGTGTTTGAAACCCAATCCGAAATCGTCGAGCTCGGTTTTAGTCGGAAGATCGTAACGTATAGCACTGAAGCTATATTCCATTTTGTTCCGGTAGTTCCATACGGAAGGAGAATCGATGTATTCATCGAAGAGATCTTCAATGTTTTCAATTTTCCCTATTCGTTTGTACAATTGAAGACACGAATCTTTTTTAGCAGCGTGTTGTTTTTCTATCGGCCATGCAGCATAGGGTGCACCGGGTATTCGTTGAAAGGGAAGATCAATTTCATCCGGAGAATTCTCAAGCACCTCAATCAATTTGCAATTCGCGAATCGTTTGTCGGTCTTGATCACTTGCGCGCGCACAAGCTGTCCGGGAAATGTATTTTCAACAAAAACAGTAAAATCGCCTTTGTCGGTTTTCAATAGTCCAATGCCATTGCCACCGAAGGCGAAGCGGTCTATTTTTATGTCGAGTATTTGGTTTCTTTTTAGCACGGGGCAAAGATATGTTCTTCGAAAGATGCTTTGCAAGATACTTCGTAAGATACTTCGTAAGATACTTCGTAAGATGTGTTACAAGATACTCCGTAAGATACTTCGTAAGATGTGTTTC